>JBEDAP010000031.1:0-3313 GCA_041177705.1 Bacteroidota bacterium | reverse complement strand
CGGAAGACACGTGCAAAAAATGGTTGATCACCTGCTGACCATTGAAGACCGTGAAAGAAGACAGAAGAATGCCAATGCCGTGATTGAACTGATGGGCTTTTTAAACCCCCAACTCAAAAATGTAGAAGATTACAGGCATAAGTTATGGGACCATCTCTTTTTGATTTCGGATTTTAAATTGGATGTAGACAGTCCCTATCCCATACCTACTCGGGAATCCCTTCAAGCCAGACCAGCACCACTGCCTTACCCAAAACGCTATCCGCGCTATTATCATTTGGGCAAACACTTGGAGTCTGTGATCGAAAAAGCCATGGCAGAAACCAACGATGAAAAACGTTCAGGCTTTTCCCATATCATCGCTTATTACATGAAGCTTGCTTACAACACGTGGCATAAAGAATTGATTCCGGATGAGAGCATACGTGCAGAACTTAATTCTATCACCCAGGGTCAGCTGGAATTCACTAGCACACCATTTGTTAGAGCCTATCGTGAGCATGACGATCGTTTCAAACGTGGCAAAGGTGGCTTCCAACAACGCAACCGCAACAACGGAGGCAAAAACAGACCTCAGCAAAAGTTTGGAAAGAAACGTTTCAAATAATTTTCTCTCCACCAATTCCATTTCATGAAAGCGTTCGAAGTTCAAGGTGGAAACATACTGAAAGGAGACATAGTACCTCAAGGTGCAAAGAATGAAGCTCTTCAAATCATCAGTGCTGTTCTTTTAACTCCCGAGCCTGTAACCATACACAATATCCCGGATATACTGGATGTAAATCTTCTCATTGACTTACTGGCAGATTTAGGTGTTGACGTAAAGCGCATTGACAGAAATACATGTCGCTTTGAAGCCAAACATGTTTTACTCGAAAAACTGGAAGATCCAGAATTCAGAAAAAACAGCAGTCGGCTAAGAGGTTCCGTTATGATTGCGGGACCCCTATTGGCTCGTTTCAAAAAAGCATTCATTCCAAAACCCGGTGGAGATAAAATTGGAAGAAGAAGACTGGATACACATATCATCGGATTTGAAAAATTAGGTGTAAAATTTAATTACGAGCAAGGAGAAGGTTTCTTTCGACTTTCCGCAGATGAATTGAAAGGCTGCTATTTACTTTTAGACGAACCTTCTGTTACAGGAACTGCCAATATCATTTTTGCAGCAGTGATGGCCAAGGGAACCACAACGATTTACAATGCAGCTTGCGAACCCTATATCCAACAGCTTTGCAAGATGCTAAACCGAATGGGTGCTTCGATCGAAGGCATAGGCTCTAACTTATTGATCATACAAGGTGTTTCTGAATTGGGAGGCACCGAGCATACCATGTTACCGGATATGATTGAAGTGGGATCCTTCATTGGTTTAGCTGCCATGACCCAAAGCAATATCCGAATTAAATCAGCCGGCGTTCAGCATCTAGGAATCATCCCCGATAAATTCAGGCAACTCGGGATTCAAATGGAAATTGAAGGTGACGATATCGTTATACCGGAGCAAAAGCTATACACCATTCAAAATTTCATTGATGGATCCGTGCTTACCATGTATGATCACCCATGGCCTGGATTAACACCTGATTTACTAAGTATTATTTTGGTTGTGGCAACCCAAGCAAAAGGAAGTGTACTGATTCATCAAAAAATGTTTGAAAGCAGATTGTTTTTTGTAGATAAACTCATTGACATGGGCGCACGAATTATTTTGTGCGATCCTCATCGTGCAGCTGTAATTGGCTTGGAAAGAGAACAAGCCCTTAGAGGCATAACCATGAGCAGTCCGGATATCCGCGCAGGTGTAGCCTTGCTCATCGCTGCTCTCAGCGCAGACGGCAAGAGCATCATTCAAAATATTGAGCAAATCGACCGTGGATACCAGCATATAGATACACGCTTACGTGCATTGGGAGCAGAAATCAAGAGAATCGACAGCTAAATGGAAACACATTCGAGTCATAAAATTGTTATTCTAGCAGCCCCCTCCGGTGCCGGTAAAACTACAATCATGGCTAGGATGATGGAATGGATGCCCGATCAGTTGTCATTCAGTGTATCGTCTACAACACGAGCTCCGCGAGAAGGCGAACGAGATGGAGTTGATTATTTTTTCATCAGTGAAGAGCAATTCAAAAATAACATCGAAGCCGATGGATTTCTTGAATGGGAAATGGTGTACAATGGTCAATACTACGGTACAACCAAAAAAGAAATGGAGCGTATATGGAACTTGAATAAAGTCCCACTATTGGATATTGATGTATATGGAGCTATGAAAGTGAAGTCGATATATGGATCTCAGGTTTTATCGATTTTCATTCAACCTCCTTCCTTGCAAACCTTGCGAGAGCGCCTGATTCAAAGAGGCAAAGACAGCATGGAAAACATTGAAAAAAGATTAGCCAAAGCCGCTGAAGAAATTGCACAGAAAATTCATTTTGATACCATTGTAGTAAACGATGATTTAAACAAGGCCTGTGAAAATGTTCACAAGGCGGTTGTAGAATTTTTGAAGAATTAATCGGGATGAGCAGTTTGATTGTCATAGGCATTTTGCTCGCATTTTTGCTCGCAGGTTTTTTTGCAGGAGTTGAAGTTGGATTTGTTTCTCTCAATCGACTTTCAGTTGAACTCAGAAAAAAACAAAAATCTAAAAGCGCTTTTACCTTATCTGCCTTCTTGGATGAACCAGCTCAGTTCATCAGTGCGATGTTGGTAGGCATCATCATCACCCTAACACTCTATGGTTTGTTGGTAGATGAAATGCTGACCCCGCTGTGGCTTTGGTCAGAAAGCTTTCTCAACAAAGGTTTCGTTCCATTTTTTCTTTACATCCGCATAGGATTTGATTTGGTAATCTCTGCATGTATATTTCTAATATTTTTCTTTTTCTGTCGAGCGGTATTCAGAGCTAAAAGCGATACGCTGATGTTTTTTTTGGCTCCTGTGCTTCAGTTTTTCTACCAAGGATTCTTCCCCATTGCGAAAGCATTCATTTCTCTATCGGAATGGATTTTGAAAAACTTGATTAACGTACGCGTCAAAAAAACTAAAAAAGGGTTCACCCGATTGGAATTAGAACAATTCATTCAGCAACGAGGAGAGAAAGAAATTGAAAGTCAGGAATTAAATAAAGAACTATTTGAAGCAGCATTGACTCTCCCTTACGTGAAGATCCGCAAATGTCTGGTTCCTCGTAAAGAAATTGAAGCCATCAGCGTAAACAATACTATAGAGCAACTGAAAGAAAAATTTATAGCTACCAATCTAAGCAAATTGATTGTTTACGATAAAAACATTGATACCATAC
>JBEDAP010000030.1:0-3892 GCA_041177705.1 Bacteroidota bacterium | reverse complement strand
TATGGAGACAATGCAAGGCGCGGACTGTATGCCATGCAAATTCGAATCATCGATACCAACAATTGTGTGTATCAATCTCCCGTTAAAGATTTTTTTGTTGGCGGAAGTATTACAGACTATGTGCCGTTATCTCCACTAACCGGCTGCTCCAATTTGCCTGTAAAATTTCAGGATGCAACCAGTGGAGATGGAACCTATGATATCTTAGAGAGGTTGTGGGATTTTGGCGATGGCACTCCACCGATAAATATTTTAGATGGTCCTGTTGAACACATCTTTGCCACTGCAGGAAGTTTTGATGTTCGCTTAACAACGAAAGACAGTCGCGGTTGTATTTCAACGGCTCAAAAAGTTACAGTTAAAACATCCAATCCCGGTGTTGATTTCTTCACCAATCAGCAATCCAGTTGCCTAGATCGACCGGTACAATTTGAAGCAACCAATCAAACCTTGCTGGCTTCTTATCAATGGGATTTAGGGGAAGGGCAGGTTTCATTTATCGCAAGTCCGCGTGCGTTTTATCAAACCACCGGAAAGAAAACCATTTCACTTCGCGTTCGAGATAATTTGGGATGTGAATCATTTTTGACCAAGCAAGAATATGTATTGGTGGATATGCCAGCTTCGTCATTTACCGTTAACAAGGATACGGCTGATTGTCCACCCTTCAACGCTGTTTTTACATTCACTGGAAAATATGTTGAGCGATACGAATGGGATTTTGGAGATGGAAGTACTTCTTCGCTAAAGGATCCATCCCGCTTGTATACATTGCCCGGTTCCTACCCTGTAAAACTTAAGGTGATTAGTCCGGGTGGATGCGAAGCTACTTCAGTGACCTTACCAGTTGTGGTGTTAGGTCCGGTAGGTACCGCTAGATTCAATCCCTATGCTTGTGAGCCGTATATTGCCGAGTTCCGGGTTTCATCTTTGAATGCTGCTCAGGTTAAAATCGACTACGGCAATGGATTGATTTCGCCGGCCATGCCGTACGATACGCTATTCAGATATCAATATGCAGATACAGGAACATATCGACCCAAAATATTTTTTATCAACGACAGAGGATGTCAAGCTTTCATTCCAGGAACTGGAAGTATTCGCGTAGTGAATGTGCAGCCCAACTTCCGAATTGATAAAAACTTTTTCTGCGATGAAGGAACGGTTAAGTTTACAGATCTATCCTTGTCGAATGATGGATTTGTAGATTGGGCTTGGGATTTTGGTGATGGAAATTCAGGTGTTGGTAAAACGACATCTCATTTTTACAACAGGCCAGGAATTTATTCCGTTAAACTTCGATCGACTACTCAATTTGGTTGTACCGACTCTCTGACTAAGCAACAGATTATCCAAATTCAGGCTCGACCGGATATGGATATTACGCAATCGAAACAATTGATTTGCGAGGATGATGTAGTTCAGTTTAATGCGATTGAGCGCAGTACCAACAATTCACCTGTAGTTACGTGGTTCTGGGATTTTACCAATGGCAATAGTTCATCGTTGAAGCTTCCTCCAGAGCAACAATTCCGAAAAGGAGGAATTTACCCCATCCGCTTGTATGCAGCAAACGATAAAGGTTGTTGGGATACTGTGTTGCTGGATGTGAATGTCAACGCTTTGCCTAAGTTGAATGCGGGGGATGATACCTATCTCTGTTTGGGTACGGCTATACAATTAAATCCAAGCGGCGCTGACAATTATGAATGGTTTGGAAGTTCTCTACTGAGTTGCAGCAACTGTTCTCAACCTTTTATCAATCCAGACCAAGATGCTATTTATTTTGTAAGAGGCACCTCAGCTGCAGGATGTTCTGTTATTGACTCCATCAAAGTGAAAGTCATACAACCTCAAACATTGACAGCCCCCTTAGATACCTTTGTCTGTTTTGGCGGTTCCGTAAAACTGCAGGCAAGTGGAACCGATTCGTATCTCTGGAGTCCATCCTTGGGATTGAACAAAACAGACATACCTGATCCGATTGCGAAACCGGATCAAACTACGGTATACACAGTAACAGGAAGAGATGCGTTCAATTGTTTTAGTTCATCTCGAAAAGTAAATGTGAGAGTGATTCCCAATCCGATAGTGGATGCTGGTTCTGATACCACCGTTAAAGCTGGATACCCACTCCGATTAGAGCCAACCTATTCTGCGGATGTTACCCGAATTCAATGGGTGCCTGCTCAATTCTTGAATTGTACCGATTGTAGAAATCCAGTTGCAACTTTATCGTTCTCTACAACATACACAGTTTTTGTTTATACCAAAGAAGGTTGTGTGTCAAAAGATGTGATCAATGTATTTGCTACCTGTACCAAAGAAAATATTTTCATTCCCAATACTTTCTCTCCCAACGGCGATGGATACAATGAGATTTTCTATCCACGAAGCAGAGGGGTTGAGCGGATTAAATCCATGAAAATATTCAGTCGCTGGGGACAATTGGTTTATGTGAAAGATAACTTCTTAGCAAACGATCAGCTATCCGGATGGGATGGCAAACGATTGGGTGCATATGTTACGCCCGACGTTTATGTTTATATGATTGATTTGTTGTGTGAAAATGGAAATATTATAACCATCAAAGGAGATGTGACGTTGATCCGGTGAGAAAACAAATTACACATATCGTCGTCCGCATTTTTTTAGTGACAGCCTCTGTTGCATCATCTCATGCAAGCATGGCGCAGGATCTTCATTTCTCTCAATTTTACGAAGCACCCTTGCTGCGCAATCCAGCATTAGCAGGTATTTATGAAGGAGACATTCGTATTCAAGGTGTATACAGAACGCAATGGGGTAGTATCAGTTATCCTTTTCAAACCGGTTCGATCAATGGAGAATATAAATTCCTGGTTGGGAAAGGACAGGATTATTTGACCGTCGGTGGACAAGTTCTTTACGATAAAGCAGGAAGCTTGAGTTTGCAAACCGTTCATGTTTTACCCACCGTTAATTTTCACAAGTCGTTGAGCTCAAACCGCATGTCCTATCTTGCTTTGGGTTTCATGGGTGGATTGGTGAATCGCCGACTGGATCGCTCTCGCGTTACAACGGATAGTCAATATGATGGATTCATGTACGACAATCTCTTGCCGGATAATGAAACTTTCCGTGGCTCCTATGCGTATACCGACATGTCTGTGGGGATGAGTTTCAATACTTCTTTTGGCGCAGATGATCAGCACTATCTTTTTGCGGGTGCAGCATATCATCATTTCAATAAACCTTCCAATTCTTTTTACCGAGATATACCCCATCTACCTAAGGCTGTTGTATCAGGCGGTATCAAATTGAATTTTGATGAATTTACGTATGTAACATTCCATGGGGATTATTCCCGCCAAATGCCCTTTCAAGAGCTCATTGCTGGCGGACTCTATTCAAAGGTTTTTGGATCGGAAGGAGATGTTAACTATACCATTCATGGGGGTATGTACTACCGAAATAAAGATGCGTTCATACCGGTTTTGAAAATGGATGTGAATCGACTCTCGTTGGGCCTCAGCTACGATATCAATGTGTCTAAATTGGCAAGAGCCAGTTTGAATCGAGGTGGATTTGAAATATCCATGTCTTGGCATGCCATTCGTTCCAGAGCCGAGGATCCTGTTCTTTGTCCTAAATTCTAATTATTATCCATGTCTGGTAGATTCTAGGATTTGCTTGGAATCGAATGAACATTTTATCTTTGCAGCCGTTAATCCAGTAATTATTTAACCATTTTCAATTGAATCGTATGTCGCTACAAAAAGGTCAACACGCTCCTGATTTCAGTCTTTTTAATACAGAGAAAAACAAAGTTAGCTTGAGTGATTTCAAAGGCAAAAACTTAGTTATTCTATTTTTCCCTCAGGCATTCACTGGAGTGTGCACAACGGAATTG
>JBEDAP010000029.1:0-3082 GCA_041177705.1 Bacteroidota bacterium | reverse complement strand
AACCATCGTTTTTGAAGACGATAAAGATATGTACTGGTGCCGACAGCAAGTTGCTGAACGCATGACTAGGGTTAAGGATGAAATTCCCAAAGAAGCAGGCGCACCGGAGCTTGCGCCAGTTACAACAGGACTGGGCGAGATCTATCAGTACATCGTAAAGCCTAAAAAAGGATTTGAGTCTGAATACGATTTAACGGAGTTAAGAACCATCCAGGATTGGATCATTCGCAGACAGTTGCTAGGAACTCCGGGAGTTGCAGATGTGAGCAGTTTTGGTGGTAAACTCAAGCAATACGAAGTTGCGCTGAATCCCCAGAGGATGCGTAGTTTGAACATTTCCTTGGACGATGTTTTCAATGCCTTGGAAAAGAACAACCAGAATTCAGGTGCAGCATACATCGAAAAAGGACCATCGCTCTTGTTTGTCCGTACGGAGGGGTTGGCTAAGTCTATTGAGGAGATTCAATCTATTTACATTGGGACTTCTTCTAATCAAACTCCAGTTTATGTTCGAGATGTTGCTGATGTTCGTATCGGAAGTCCTATCCGATATGGTGCGCTAACATACAAGGATCAAGGGGAAGTATCCGGGGCCGTTGTATTAATGCTCAAAGGTGAAAATGCCTCTGAAGTAATCAAAGGCATTGAAGCCCGAATGGAACAAATCAAAAAGACTCTTCCTGAAGGGGTAGAGGTTGAGACCTTTCTCAATCGAACCAAAATGGTTAATCGCACACTCAATACCGTTAAAGTGAATCTCTTGGAAGGTGCAGCGATTGTTTTGTTGATTCTCGTATTCTTTTTAGGCAATCTCAGAGCAGGCTTAGTAGTAGCTTCTGTTATTCCGCTTTCCATGCTTTTTGCTGTTGCCATGATGAATTTGTTTGGCGTTTCAGGAAATCTCATGAGTTTAGGGGCCTTGGATTTTGGTTTGATTGTGGATGGTGCAGTAATTATTGTGGAAGCTGTTTTGTTTCGATTGCATTCCAATAAACACGATGGACTTGTTTTGCGGCAAACACAAATGGATCAAACAGTAGAACAATCGGCAGGTCGCATGATGGGAGCAGCTGTTTTCGGTCAAATTATCATTTTGATCGTATACATACCAATCTTGAGTCTATCTGGTATTGAAGGAAAGATGTTCAAGCCCATGGCCCAAACCGTTGCCTTTGCTTTGATTGGTGCATTTATTCTATCTCTTACCTATGTGCCCATGATGACAAGCTTGGCGTTGAGTAAAAAGCTCAAGCATGAAAATACATTGTCGGATCGATTGCTTCATCAACTACAAGCTATTCTTCATAATTTATTAAAGCCTTTGCTTAATCATCCGAAGAAAGTCATCTTATCTTCTCTTCTCTTACTATCCATCGCTATATTCATTTCAACCCGATTGGGGGGAGAATTCATCCCTGAGTTGGAAGAAGGGGATTTTGCAATTGATGCACGCTTGATGACAGGAAGTTCGCTTCAGGAAACAATCGATGCTACTACAAAAGCGGTTCATGAAATTCAAAAATTTCCGGAAGTTGAAAAAGTAGTTACCCGAATTGGAGCCAGTGAGATTCCAACCGATCCCATGCCCATTGAAATGACTGATATCATCGTCAATTTAAAGGACAAGGAAAAATGGACCAGCGCTGAGAGTTACGATGAACTCGCAAATAAAATGAGTGAAGCTATTGGAAGAGTACCTGGACTAACAGGCGGTTTTCAATATCCAGTTCAAATGCGTTTCAATGAACTCATTGCGGGTGCTAAACAAGACGTCGTTTGTAAAATATTTGGCGAAAACTTGGATTCTCTAGCAAAATATGCGGCTGCCTTTCACGATGTAATTCGTACAGTAGAGGGTGCCAAAGATATTTTTGTTGAACGCGTAACTGGTTTACCTCAAGTTGTAATTCGATACAACAAGCCTGCTATAGCTGCTTATGGGTTGCATATCAGCGATGTAAATAGAGCGATTCGAACATTCCTGGCAGGTGAGTCTGCTGGTTACATTTATGAGAACGAGCGGAAGTTTGACTTGACTGTCCGGCTAACTGAAAATAGTCGCAATGATTTAGACGATATTCGAAATCTATTATTAACGAATGCCAAAGGCATGCAGATTCCATTGAGTCAGGTTGCAGAAATCAATATCGAAGAAGGTCCCAATCAAGTTCAACGGGAAGATGCTAAAAGAAGGATAACCGTAGGCTTCAATGTAAGAGATCGGGATATTCAAACCGTTGTAGAAGAAGTTCAAAAGAAAGTTACTAGTCGAATTAAGTTGCCAGCTGGGTATTATGTGCAGTATGGGGGACAGTTTGAAAATTTAAATGAGGCAAAAGATAGATTAATGATTGCTGTACCACTGGCACTTTTACTCATTTTATTGATCCTTTATTTCTCATTCGGTTCGCTGAAATACGGGCTGATTATTTACTCTGCTATTCCGCTTTCAGCAATCGGTGGAATCATTTTTCTGTGGATAAGAGATATGCCGTTTAGTATTTCAGCGGGAGTTGGGTTTATAGCATTGTTTGGTGTAGCAGTTTTAAATGGCATTGTTTTGATCAATGAATTCAACCGCTTAAAATCAGAATCCAGTATGGATATCCAGGAATTGGTTTTAAAAGGAACGTCAACGCGCCTGCGTCCAGTCTTAATGACAGCATTTGTGGCCTCTCTAGGATTCTTACCCATGGCCCTCAGTACAAGTTCAGGTGCGGAAGTGCAACGTCCTTTGGCTACTGTTGTAATTGGAGGATTGATTTCTGCAACACTCCTAACCTTATTCGTTCTACCCGTTCTTTACGTATGGCTTGAAAACCGGAAAATAAGGATGCCGAAATCTGCAGTGATTCTAGTTATATGCTTTATGATGATTGGAAGTGCATTTGCGCAAGTTCCAAATACTGCAGGAGAAGGTACAATGACTCCACTTTCAATAGACAGCATACTTAAATGGGCTGACCGGGAAGCATTGGTTCTTAAAATGGCGGATAAAAAAATTGCATCTATCGCCGAACTTCAAAAAAAGCCTGTAGAACTTCCTAAAACTATGTTGGGTGGAGAATATGGAAATATAAAC
>JBEDAP010000028.1:0-4605 GCA_041177705.1 Bacteroidota bacterium | reverse complement strand
GTTGGCTGCTACAGCGGAAAGTTTAGAAATACGCGGGTATCCGATTTCTGATGCGGGGTGGAGATTGATGCGAATTAGCATCATACCCTTACTTTATGAATGGTATCGCACAAAAGGGTTTAACAGGAAAACTTTGACTTGGTCTTTATACGGGTTGATTTATGTTTCGCTGACATTAGCCTTATTGATCAACTTGCGTTCAGGTTGGATTTGGGGAATATCGCATGAAAGCACAGATTTGATGAATGCTTTATCAAGCTTCAGTGGTCATTTGATTGTAATTGTATTGGTATTTACGATCTGGATCAATGATACGATGGCGTATATGGTGGGATCGTGGTTTGGTAAAACACCATTGAGCGTTTGGTCGCCTAAAAAAACATGGGAAGGGACTCTTGGGGGAATTGTTTTAAGCAGTGGCCTGATATATCTGGTAGGTTTTTTGAAATGGCATGCATCGTTGGAATTGCTAGGGATCTGTTTGGTGGTTGCAGTGAGTGGAACTGCGGGAGATCTTCTGGAAAGTAAAATAAAGAGGATGGCAGGGGTGAAGGACAGCGGAAGCTTTTTACCTGGTCACGGAGGCTTTTTAGATCGTTTTGATTCTATTTTGATTGCTGCTCCAACGGTTTGGTTGGTATGTTATTTGTTTTATCGGTAGGGGTTTAAATTACCACACTTTTACTGACTAGGAGGTTGATCCTTTTTTTGGATGGTTGGTTTGGTGTTTTGAGTTGAACGCTGAGGGTTTTGGGTTTTGAGTTGTGGGTTTTGGGATTTCCCTTGTCCCTTGTCCCTCGTCCCTTGCATTCCTCTATTCCCTTGCATCTCCCTCGTCCCTCTTCCCTTCCTCTTCTGCGCATTTCTCTCCAAAGAGCGCAAACTAATTTGTCCCACCACATCTACAAACTGCGGTTCAACTTCTTTGGGTTTACCGGAGCTGCTCAATACATCGGCGGTTTCCAATTCTTCCGGAACCTGGCCTTTTTTATTGAGATCTTTTATTTTTTTAACGGTTTCGATGGTAAGCGGATAATGTTTGTTGCTATCCGGAAGGGTATACCACATGATATTTTTGAAAATATCTTTTTTGATGAGGTTCGCATTTCCTTTGGCTGTTTGCAGCACATCTGCATGTTCAGGGAAATGCTGCAATGCATCTAAATAAGTATCCAATTCGTAGTTTAAGCAACATTTCAATCGGCCGCATTGACCACTGAGTTTGGTTTGATTGATACTCAGATTTTGGTAGCGGGCCATGGCCGTGGTAACACTTTTGAATTCATTCAGCCAACTGCTGCAACAAAGTTCTCTGCCGCAACTGCCGATGCCGCCTACTTTTGCAGCTTCTTGACGGGCACCGATCTGTTTCATTTCAACTTTGACCTTGAATTCAGAAGCATAGATCTTGATCAGTTCGCGGAAATCGACGCGATCATCTGCCGTATAGAAAAAAGTTGCTTTCTTGCCATCTGCTTGAATTTCAACTTCACAAATTTTCATTTGTATTTTCAACTGGCGAGCAATAGCCCTGGAGCGTGCGAGTGCTTCTTTTTCTCTTGATTTGTTCTCACTCCATTTTTGAATATCAACTTCAGTAGCTCTGCGCAGTATTTTTTTGAGTTCGGCGCTGTCTTCGGCAATTCTTTTTTTCTTCAGTTGGAGCCGAACCAGTTCTCCACTTAGGTTTACGGTACCCACGTCAAATCCACCCACACCTTCCACGCTCACCATGTCGCCCTTATTGAAATGTTGCAGGGTTGTGTTCTTGAAATAGTCTTTTCTGCTACCGTTGTTGAATGTAACTTCTACTATTCTGCAGGAGACTGCTGGATCGGTGAAAGGCAGGTTTGCCAACCAATCGTGCACATTGAGCCTGTTGCAGCCGCCGGTGCTACACCCTCCGTTATTTTTACAGCCGCCTGGCTTACCGTCTTTTGTTCCGCAGGAACCGCATCCCATGATCCATGATTTATACGTAAACCGTCGTTTCGTTTAGAAACAATTCGGTTGGATGCCAAGAAAGGAAGGGGTTATGGAAGTGTCAATTTTCATTCAGCTACAGTTCTATCCACACGTATGTTTATGTATAAATCGCAAATTGTACTTCAGATGGCAAACCCCCGCAATTCAATCAGCACCGTTCGTTAATGTATCAAAATTAACGATTTATCCTTAATGATATGGTAAATTTTGATGGTCAATGCCATAAAAAGCATTTTGGCATGGGCATTTCGTTCGATGCTATACATGGCTGTATTCAGTTCTTGCACCATGATTTCCAGCTGGGGCGTGGAAGCTAATTTAAGAATACGTTGTGCAAAATCGACCTCGGTTTCAGAGGCTGTTTTCATGGTTCCGGTATTTTCAAGATGAATGGCAACCGAAATCAAATGGATGAAATAAAGCAGGAATTGTTTTTGTTTCTCTCTTCCCAATTTGCTGATTTCATCAATCCATTTTACTTGCGCGGATGGTCCGTTTTTCAACATGGCATTCAACCAATCACGCAACAGTGCTTGCCAATCTTCGTCGCCATGATGTATCATTTGAAAAGCTTCGCGAAGATTGCCTTGAGCAAGTGGAGCCAACGTGATGGCTTTTTCCCGAGGAACAGCTTGTTTGGTAATCAGCCAGTCTTCTACTTCCTGGGTGGATAGCTGGTTTATTTTGACCAATTGGGTACGGGATAGAATGGTTGGAAGAATTTTTGATTCATCTTCTGCTACGAGGATGAACAATGTCTTTTCCGGAGGCTCTTCGATCATCTTGAGCAACTTGTTCCCGGAATTGCCTAAATATTCGGGCATCCATTGTATCAGAATTTTATATCCACTTTCAAAACTTTTCAAATGCAGTTTTCGGAGAATGTCTTCGCATTCATGGGCTGTAATATTGCCTTGTTTGTTTTCCGCACCAATGCTTTGAAGCCAGTCGTAGGCGTTGCCAAACGGAGTTTGTTGGATAAAATTTCTCCATTCCTCTATGAAGTCGCTGCTTACGGGCTTATCTCCTGAAGCTCGTGAAATGGTTGGAAAAGAGAAATGGATATCGGGATGTATCAAGGCTGCAGCTTTTTGACAAGACGCACATCTTCCACACGAGTCTTGAGTCACAGGTTGATCCGATTTTTCACCTGCAAACATATCTTGTGTAAGTGAAGAGGAATTGTTTTGTTCGCAAACGATCCATTGAGCAAGGGCTATAGCCAGTTCCAAGGCTCCACTGCCTTCTTTTCCAAGGAAGAGAAGCGCATGGCTAAGCCTTTGGCTGGAAACCATTTGAGTCAATTGATCTTTGACTTTTTGCTGACCTTGAATCTGTTGAAACTGCATTGAAACAAAAATAGGATTAAACGCGACGATTCGAATTCTTCAAACCTTTTTTATTCAATTGTGTTAATTTCATACTTCAACTGAATACCATGTCAAAATTCTTATTATTTGCAGCCTGGATTTTATTTACAGCACCTGCTTCGATTCATAAGTTTAAAGTACCATCCATCGACGGAGATACAATCGATTTCTCGAAGTTTAAAGGCAAGAAAATATTGATTGTTAATACGGCATCGAAATGCGGATATACTCCTCAGTATGCCGACTTAGAAAAGTTGCACAAAGCCTATAGCAGCAAGCTTGTGATTGTTGGGTTTCCAGCTAATAATTTCGGTGGACAAGAACCTGGAACCAATGAGCAAATAGCTGAATTCTGTCAAAAAAATTACGGTGTAAGTTTTGTGATGGCAGAGAAAGTGTCGGTTAAAGGAGAAGATACACATCCCTTGTTCAAATGGCTTACTTCCAAGGCAGAAAATGGAGTGATGGACGCTGAGATCAAATGGAACTTCACGAAATTTTTATTGGACGAGCAAGGAAAATTGGTTGCAGTATTTCCAAGCAAGGTGAATCCCATGGGGGAAGAGATTACCAGCTTGCTTCGTTAATTTGTATACGCAAGACTAGCAATTGAAATAGAACGTGCACCTGTATTGTAAAGTGCATGTGCGCAGGATTCTGTAGATGCTCCTGTGGTTATCACATCGTCGATGATGAGGATATTTTTTCCCTGAATAGCATTTGGGTTTGCTGCTTTAAAAATCCCGGTAACATTTTCCCAACGTTCAACGCGTGATTTATTTGTTTGAGTTTCGGTATGATGAATTCTGATAAGAGCTTTTTCATCGTATTCTAGCTGGGTCGTTTCACGGATTCCTTTGCACAACAAGGTTGCTTGGTTGTATCCTCTGGAGAATTGTTTTTTTCGATGCAATGGCATCGGAATGCATAAATCGATTTGGTGGTCCTGAATCAATTTGGAAAGGGAGTAGCCCATGAGTCGACCCATGTAAATTCCCAATCCAAGTGCATCCTTGTATTTCATTTGATGCAGGATATGTTGCATGCGAGAGTCTTCTGTAAAATGAAATGTACTCGTTGCAAAATTCAATGGAACCCTGCCCCAGAAAAGTTTTTCAACTTTATTGTTGCGGTGATTTTCGAATCCTGTATAGGGAAGTTCTGAAAGGCAGGAAAGGCAAATGGGTTGTTGTGAATGCACCTCATGATTTTCGCATGCGCTGCAGGTTTGAGGGAAGGCCATGTGAAG
>JBEDAP010000027.1:0-7583 GCA_041177705.1 Bacteroidota bacterium | reverse complement strand
TTATTAACCGCAATCATTTCCGCAAACCTTTGCAATATATTAAAAGATTACTAAAACGAAACTTTTGCCAATGATGGTGCAGCGTTCTAGGATTTTCAATTGTCTGGGTTGCGATAGATTTCAAAAATGTTTATATAAGTAATTGTTTTTCAATAATTTAAATAATTCAAAGGTTAAAATATTTCATCTGTTTAAGTTTTTTAATGAATAAGTATAAAAACTTTAATCAAAAGAGGATTCCAAAAAAATTAATCAAAAAGTAACCAATATGTAAAAATTACATATTTTGCAACACTTAAAATTTAAACCACTGTTTATGACCTCAAAACGATTACTAAAAGCCATAATGCTACCGATGGCGATGCTATTTGCATTGCAGGTAACATTTGCGCAGAACAAAACCGTATCAGGCAAGGTAACAGACGGCAAAGATGGAGCCCCCGTAGTAGGTGCATCCGTTTCTGCTAAAGGAACTACAACTGGTACAGCAACTGGAGCTGATGGTTCATTCCAGCTCAGTGTTCCCACCAATGCTAAAGTATTGGTAGTTTCTTCCGTTGGTTTTGGAACTCTTGAAGTGAACATCACCGACAACATGAACATTGTGCTTGCTGCAACTGGATCCAACCTCAACGAAGTAGTAGTTGTAGGTTATGGTTCTGCAAGAAAGAAAGATCAAACCGGTGCCGTTGCACAGGTGAAGGCCAAGGACTTCAACAAGGGTGTGCTTACAGCAGCCGATCAGTTGATCCAAGGTAAAGTTGCCGGCGTACAAGTAGTAAATAACTCCGGTGCTCCCGGCGGTGCTACTACAGTTCGTATCCGCGGTAACGCGTCTATCCGCTCGAGCAACCAACCTTTGTTTGTGGTTGATGGAGTTCCTTTGGATGGCGGTAATGCTCGTCCAGGTTTGGGTAACTCTCTCGGAGGAATTCCTGGAGGAAACCCATTGAACTTTGTGAACCCGAACGACATTGCATCTATGGAGATCCTGAAGGACGCTTCTGCTGCTGCAATCTACGGTTCTCGCGGTGCAAACGGTGTTATCTTAATTACAACTAAAAAAGGACAGTCTGGTGCTCCTAAGATTGAATTCAACGCAGGTGTTGGTGTTGCCAACATCATGAAGCGTTTTGATGTGATGACTGGCGATGAGTACAGAGCTGCTTTAACTAAATACGGACTTACTTCCGGTAACTACGGCGGTAGTGTTGATGCGTTGGATGCAATTCTTCGCACAGCGCTCACTCAGAATTACAATGCTTCTGTTAGCGGTGGTAATGAAAATGGAAAGTATCGTCTATCTCTTGGTTACATCAACCAAGAAGGCATCATTCGTGAATCGGATATGAACAGGGTGACTGCAAGTCTTACCGGTTCTTACAAGTTTTTAGATAGCAAGAAGCTTGGACTTGACTTCAGCTTGTTTACTGCGCAGTCTAAAGAAAATGTTGCTCCGATTTCCAATGACGCTGGTTTCCAGGGAAGTTTGATTGGTCACGCTTTGCAGTGGAACCCAACTCACCCCTTGAGAAAGACAGATGGTTCATTGTGGATCGAACCTCAGTTCGGTAATACGAGCGTGAATCCTTTGGCTATGCTTGAGGCTTATGACGACAATGTAAATACAACTGAAGTATTGGCAAGCATTTCTCCTTACTATAAAATAACCAACAACCTCGAGTACAGATTACTCTATTCTATAAGAAGAGGTACTGGTGTTCGTAAGAATGAGATCAAGCGTTTCTTGAACTTACAGGGTAACCTCGGTTCTGCTTCTGTAGGTATCAATGAACAAAATACTCAGCAGTTGACTCATACACTTAACTACAACAATCAAATCACTTCAGACATCAATTTGAATGCAGTAGCAGGTTATGAGTATATGAAATATGATAACCTCGGTTATGGAATGGGCGGTTCTGAGTATGCTGATTTTGCTGGTTTGTCTTATTATAACTATTTGCAAAATGCACCTCCAAACCGTCGCGGAATTGGATCTGGTGCTGGTCCCATCACTGAGCTTCAGTCATATTTCGCCCGTGCGGTAATCAACTGGCAAGACCGTTTAGTATTGACAGGAACTGTTCGTGCGGATGGATCTTCTAAGTTCGGTGCAAACAACAAATATGGTGTATTCCCATCCTTTGCCTTGGCTTGGAATGCAATGAATGAAAAGTTCCTTGCTAACAGCAAAGTATTCAGCACCTTGAAAGTTCGCGCAGGTTGGGGTAGAACTGGTAACCAGGAATTCCCTGCTGGTGCTTCTTTGAATAGATATCAAATCAATGGTCCTAATGACGTTACTCGTTCTAACTTCGGTAATGCCGATTTAACTTGGGAACAGTCAGACATGATCAACGTGGGTGTTGACTTCGGATTGTTTGACGAGCGTGTTTGGGGTACTGCTGATTGGTTCAATAAGAAATCAACTGATGTTCTTTTCGAACAAATTGTTGCACAACCTGGCCCTCCCGGTTCTGCAAAATACTGGATCAACCTTCCTGGTAACATCCTGAATACCGGTTTTGAATTTGCTTTGAATGCAGCAATCGTTCGCAGCAAAGACTTCAACTGGAATGTGGGTGTGAACGCTACTTTCTTGCAAAACGAATTGCAAGGTTTTGGCAACCAGTTCTTCGAAACTGGCTCACTCAGCGGTCAAGGTATATCTGGAGCAAGAGCTCAACGTCTTGTTGACGGACAGCCTTTGAATGTGTTCTATCTCCGCAGATTCCAGGGAATCGACAAAGCATCTGGTCAGAGCATCTACGAAAACGACGGAAACAAATTGTACTATGTAGGCAATCCGAACCCAACCACGTTGCTTGGATTTACTACCGATTTGAACTACAAGAAGTTTTCATTTGTTGCTAACCTGAATGGTGCATTTGGACATGTGGTATATAACAATACACTCAATACGGTAATTCCAATTGGTAACTTGGGAACAAGAAATATTGCTACTTCTTTGGTTGGTGACAACATCGCTAAGGAAGCCATTTCAAATGCAATTGCACCTTCTTCTCGTTACCTTGAGAATGGCAACTACATCAAGCTTCAAAACGCTACATTGTCATACAATGCTGGCAATTTGGGCAAAGCATTCAGGAATGTAAACTTCTCACTCACTGGACAAAACTTGTTCGTGATTACGAAGTTCACAGGTTTCGATCCTGAGGTGAACGTTGACAAGCAAGTAGATGGAATTCCTTCTTTCGGTATTGAATATATCCCTTACCCAACTGCAAGGACTATCCTCTTCGGTGTATCATTTGGCCTATAAAAATTAAAAAAAACAATTTTATGAATATCAAACAACTTCTGCTTGTATTCTTTGGAGCTGTAGTTTTTGCAGCTTGCACAGACTTAGAAGAGAACTACAGGGGTAGTGTTGAAGCCGTTGCTGAAGGAGGCGTAAATGTTGCCGACGTTCTACAAGGTGCTTACAACGCATTGAACAACCCCTTCCAGGATCAATCTAGATTCTGGGCTGCTTCTCAGCACACTACCGACGAAACCATCGGCCCCACTAGAGGTCCAGACTGGGATGACAACGGTGTATGGCGCGTATTGCACAGCCATAACTGGGATGCTGATCACCTTTTCCTCCGCGATACCTATCGTGAATTGCTTCAAGCTCAATACGCTGCTTCAAACGTATTGATATTGAATCCATCTACACAACAGGCTGCTGAAGCCAAGTTCATTCGTGCACTTTCTATGTGGTGTATCTTGGATGGCTGGGATCAAGTTCCTTTCAGAAAAGATTTGGATAAAGTAACTGTACTTCCTGAAGTATTGAAAGGTAAGGCTGCTTACGATTTCATCGTGAAGGATTTGACTGAAGCTCTTCCTAATCTTCCTAACGGTCCAGCTATCAAAGCCAACAAGAACGCTGCACGCGCATTGTTGATGAAGCTTTATTTGAATAAGGGTGTTTATGCCGGTAGCAGAAAAGCTCCAACTTTTGATGCTGCTGATATGGGACAAGTAATCACATTGGCTGATCAAATCATTGCCAGTGGATATGCATTGGATGACAACTATTTCGATGCATTTGGTCCTGCAAACTCATCCAAGTCTAAAGAAATGATCTACGCGTTGGAAAACACCAACGGTCTCCGTGGTGGTAACAACCAATCTCGTTGGTATTGCACTTTGCACTACAACCAGCGTCCTTCCGGATGGAATGGTTTCACTACCATCGCTGAAACATACGATCGTTTTGAAGCAACCGATAAGCGTCGCACTGCTGATTACGCTGGCGTAACCGACGTATCAGGTTTGAAGGTTGGTTTCTTGGCTGGTCAACAATTTGATCAATCAGGTACAGCTTTGAAAGACAGAAAAGGCAACAACCTTTCTTATACCAAGACTGTAAAATTGAAAGAGACTGGAAACGATCTCGAAATCACAGGTATCCGCGTAGTTAAGTATCCACCTGACTATCAAAAAGAGTTCCCAGCTGAGAATGAGTATGTGATCTTCCGTTTGGCAGACGTTATGCTCATGAAAGCTGAAGCTTTGTTGAGAACTGGTAAGGCTGCTGATGGTTTAGCAATCGTTAATACCATCCGCACCAAGCGTGGAGCTACTCCTTTTGCATCACTTACCTTGGACAACCTTTTGGATGAAAGAAGCCGTGAGTTGTACTGGGAAGGATGGAGAAGAAATGACTTGGTTCGTTTCGGTAAATTCTTGGGCGCTTGGACTGAAAAGTCAGCATCTGGTGATGAGCGTTTGTTGTTCGCCATTCCAAGTGAGCAACTTGCTGTAAATCCAAACTTGACTCAGAATCCTGGATATTAATATTCAATTCTACTGAAATAGATAAAAAAGGCCATTGCAAAATGGCCTTTTTTTAATTTTGCACCTTCATGCGCCATTTTATACTCTTTGGATTGTTTGCTTTCTGGCTGAGTTCATGCTCTGAAAAGAAAGCCGTGTTGCTGGAAGAGATGAGCAGTACCGGTATTGATTTTCAGAACAAAACAACCAACACCAAAGAGTTCAATATTTTCAGTTACCGTAATTTCTACAACGGGGGTGGGGTAGCCATCGGTGATCTCAACAACGATGGCCTTGCAGATGTCTTCTTTACAGCCAACATGGGTCCCAATAAATTGTACCTCAACAAAGGCAACTGGAAGTTTGAAGATATTTCTGAGCAGGCTGGCTTCAAGGATAAAAAAAGATGGAGTACGGGTGTTGCCATGGTCGACATCAATCAGGATGGGTTCTTGGATATCTATGTTTGCAACGCCGGTTATCAAAGCGGTGTGGATACAGAGAATGAACTTTGGATCAACGATGGCAACATGCATTTTACCGAGCAAGCAGCTCGATATGGATTGAACGATCCCGGTTTTACTACCCATGCTGCCTTTTTTGATTACGATGCCGATGGTGATTTGGATTGCTATATTCTCAACAACAGTTTCATCCCTGTAAACACCCTGAATTATTCCAACAAGCGTGAGCTGCGTGCTGCTGATTGGCCTGTAAAGGATTATTTAAAAGGTGGAGGGGATAAATTACTTCGCAACGATGGAAATGTATTTACGGATGTAAGTGAACAAGCAGGCATATATGGAAGTCTGATTGGCTTTGGATTGGGTGTTACCGTAGGGGATGTGAATGGTGATCTTCGTCCGGATATTTATGTAAGCAACGATTTCTTTGAACGCGACTATCTCTACATCAATCAAGGTGATGGAACATTTTCAGAAGAATTAACCAAGCGCATTCGACACCTGAGTCATTCGTCTATGGGTGCAGATATGGCCGACTTGAATAACGATGGTGCCAATGAGATTTTTGTTACCGAGATGTTACCAGATGATGACAAGAGGCTGAAATTTACAACCTCTTTTGAAAGCTACGATGTGTTCAAGTACAAAATCAAATCCGACTTCTATTATCAGTTCATGCAGAATACCCTCCAAAAAAATAATGGAAAGGGTATGTTCAGCGATGTTGCACACTACGCAGGTGTTTCAGCATCCGATTGGAGTTGGGGAGCATTGTTGTTTGATGTTAACAGCGATGGGTGGAATGATATTTATGTGTGCAATGGAATCTATCACGATTTAACGGATCAAGACTTTATTGATTTTTTTGCTGATGAAGTTGTGCAACGAATGGTGGTTACCGGTGAGAAAGAAGAAGTGGATGAAGTAATTAAAAAAATGCCAAGTCGACCCATCAAAAACAAACTCTTTCTCAATAACAAAGAATTTCGCTTTGCAGATTCAGGGGACAGCACCGGAATACGAACAGCTTCTTTCTCCAATGGAGCTGCTTATGGTGATTTAGACAACGACGGGGATTTAGATCTTGTGGTGAATAATTTAAATCAGCCAGCATTTGTATACAAGAACAACAGCAGAGAATTATTGAAACACCACTATGTGGGATTTAAGCTATCACAGCCAGCACCAAACCAATTTGCTGTTGGAGCAAAAATCGAATTGCATCAAAGTGGAAATATACAAGTACGGGAATTGATTCCCAACAGAGGATTTCAATCTTCAGTAGATCTCAAACTTATTTTTGGGTTGGGTGCTAATCCTAAAATCGACTCCGTGAAAATTTTCTGGCCAGATAGATCCTATACAATCCTTCGTTCTTTAAAGCCGGATACTGTTTATGCAATTTCAAAGAAAGGCGATGAGCCACAGTTTCAGCCTAAGTCCCCATCCCGAAGTCTTTTGAAGCCAAGTTCAAGTTTCACATTCGATCCTCATGTGGAGGATAATTACGTTGATATTTATCAGGAGAGAAATATACCGCGGTTGATTTCAAGGGAAGGTCCACGTGCTGCTGTTGGTGATGTAAACGGAGATGGGAAAGACGATGTATTTATTGGAGGCGCATCTTCACATCCAGCTAAACTCTATATTCAAGTGGGAACCGGATTCAAAAAGTCGAATGAAGCTTTGTTCGAAGCTGAAAGAGAGCCCGAGGATGTAGCTTCGGTTTTTGCGGATGTAGATCAAGATAAAGACTTGGATTTGATTGTTGGTTCAGGGGGAAATAATCGTCCCGCTAATTCCAAGCCCATGTCGACTCGCTTATACATCAACGACGGGAAAGGTAATTTTTCAAAAAAGGAGAATGCATTTCCTTCTGCCATTGGCAATACCAATACGCTCTTACCCAAGGATATAGATAACGATGGGGATCTTGATCTTTTTGTTTCCAGTTGTTCTGTACCCGTGCAGTACGGGGTCATGCCACAACCTGAACTTTGGATTAACGACGGCAAAGGAAATTTTACATCTGATATTTCTGCTGTAAAAAATATTCATCCTGCTATGATTACCTCGGCTACTTGGGCAGATGTGAATGGCGATCAAGTGGATGAATTGGTAGTAGTAGGTGAATGGAGTGCTCCTGAAATTTATCAATGGAAAGGCAATCAATTTGTACAGCTTCAAACCAATCTCAGTGATCTGCAAGGTTGGTGGCATTCTGTTGCTTCAACTGATTTGGATGGAGATGGAGATTTAGATTTGGTTTTAGGAAACAATGGCGCCAATTTTTATTTACGTCCTCATGCAAAACAACCTGTGAAAATG
>JBEDAP010000026.1:0-2836 GCA_041177705.1 Bacteroidota bacterium | reverse complement strand
TATTTTCACATCCGGTAAGTTTAGGTGAATAGAAACGTTCCAGCGCTGCATCCTCATTGAAGAAATCAATTCCTAAAAACTGGATCTCATCCAAATAGATGTTGTTTCCAAAATCATTTGTCACCCTAAACTTCACGTTGATTTCTTTTCCTATGTAGGAACTCAGGTCAATCGCCTCTTTTCTCCAATCCGAGAAAAGTGGAATAAAGGCGCTTGTTACAAAACCCGACTTTGTTGCCAGAGA
Source organism: Bacteroidota bacterium (assembly GCA_041177705.1). GTDB lineage: Bacteria > Bacteroidota > Bacteroidia > Chitinophagales > Chitinophagaceae > Pollutibacter. The sequence goes on along the minus strand of JBEDAP010000026.1, from coordinate 2,592 downwards.
TTCTCCCCATTTTTTATAAACACTTTGATAGGATCGTCCGCAATCTGTTGATATAAGTAATTCCAGTGTATCTCTTGCCTTTGAATCAAATAACGCCGCAGCCAATCTAAAATTCAATTGAGCTGAATCATATCCGGTGATGGAAATTCGGGGAGATATGAGTTCTGTTGTTTTTCCTTTTTCGTTGAAGTTGAAATTATCAACCCAATAAGATTTTTGTCCGCTAAAAGCAGCTTGGGTTGATACTTTCCATCCATAGCTACTGCTTCCATTGGATTGAATTATCCAGCCAAGGGGAGGGAGATTATTGTCTTCTGCATTTACTGAATAAGGAAGTTGAGAGGCAAATGCTATGATTAGATCAACTTCTTTGCTATTGTTATCGTTGTTTTCATCTGCATTTCCATTTGGATGGATGAGTTCAATTTTGAATCTTGATTTTCCTTCGGGAAGAAGAATTTCGGGGAGGGTATACGAAAATTCTGTACCCGGATTCGCTATTCCATTCCAAGTGAAACGAGTAAGCTCTATTCCATTGCTGTAGCAAACAATCGTTAAGCTATTGATGGTCTCATCACCATTGTTTTTTATACGAATGCGTGGACTGATTATTCCATTGCATAAATTACTGCATGAAGACGGGTATTCGATTTGGAGAAGCTTAACATCCCAAGAAAAATTTTTTCGAAAAACGATGGAATGTATGCTTGTTTTCCAGGTGGCAGTACTAAATCCATACATCCCCGTAAACCAAAAAACGGAATCATTTACCGGATCGGGAACCATATCGTTGTAATCTCCCCACCGAAACCCCTCTGTTCCGTACTCTTTTCCTTGAACGAGGATTTTCTCATCGTAACTCATTTCACCCAATGGATCGTTTGTATTTCGACCTGTAAAACCGAGCGATGCATAATCTGATTTACTACTCAAATTGTATCCCAATGCAATTTGACCTTTGTTGTTTTGCAGGACAGAACCCATGAATCGGTGTTTAGCTGGGATTTCGTTGCAAGCAGAAGGTTCCTGCGGTGCATAGGATCCTTGTTGATAGAGATCCCAATTGCCGTTCTTTTTCCATTCATACCATCGTAAACCTGCCAAACCATTTCCATTGATATCAATGGTATGATTGAGAACAATGGATTGATAGGTCCCAAAATCCCTTAGGTAGGGTTTGTGCATCAAACGATCACTGATCACATCATATCCTGCTGCAGGCGAGGGGGCGCAATTTCGGGTTTCACAAACCTGACTGCTAAATGGGACTGTTTTCACTGCTTTTTCAATTTCAACAATGGATTGAGAAGGATTTGTAAAATCAGGTGTGAAGGATAATAGCACTAAACTATCTACATCCGTTGAACGCGCAGTGAGTTCATCGTCATTGAAATACAAGAACAAACCTTTGTTTACTGCTGATTGAATATTTCCTGCTACCGTTACAGGAACCAAGGAATTGTATTTGTCGTCAGGATCTGACAAGCGTGTACGAATTACTTTTGCATTTGCATTTCCATTTAACAACTCTTCTTTGTTAAACGCCCAAATGGAGTTGCCTTGGTATTCTGTAGTAAAATCGCGTGTTACTCCAAACCAGGCTGTTGGCCAGTTTCCATATTTGGGATAGTCCGGAAAAAAATCGCCGCAATAAAACTCATATACATACCAAGATCCTGTGGGATCGTTGGTTGCTGAAACTGCTAAAATCAAGCTATTCATTTGAATGCCTGTTCTTGATGAATCTCCAAATTCACTCATAACATATCGATCGCTGAATTGATCATACCAGGTGATGCAGTCCCCACCTCCATTGTAACTAGCTCCAGGCAATTGATCCATGTAGGCAGATGAAACAACAGTATTTCCTGCTTTATCTAAAATGGTGAATAAGGCGCTTCCATTATTTCCATTGATCATTTGAATGATGTGGTTGGGGCCTACAGCAAGACTTGGGTCTGCTGGATTTATTTGGCTATACGGTTGGCCTTCGATATCCCGACTCACGAATGAATTGGCTTGATTTTTTAGAATAGTTGATTGTCCTGAATTCTTGGCCAAATTCAGTTCTGAATTCACGAGTTTATTTTTGCTCTTTAGCCAAAGGGGGTCTTCCGTTTTCTTTTTCTCTTGGTAGCGTTTAAAGATCAGCGGTTTGAGATCTTGTGCGTGAATCAATCCCTTGTCATCGCGTGTTTTTATTTGCAATATAGGGTCTGTGCTATCAGGTATCCAATTTGCAATGGCGCCTGTGATAGCAGTGCGTTGCCCGCTGATGACTTCCACTTTCAATTGTCCCCATGAGGGTTGAAAGGAGCATAGCACCAGCAGTACTATGAATCCATATTTGCTTTTTTTTAAACGCATGAAATGTTTACTAACCAAGAGCTCCTGCAATACAGGCGCACATCAGGCAGGCAATCGTTCCACCGATCAAGGCTTTTACACCTAGTTCAGTGAGGTTTTTGCGTTGGGAAGGGGCCAGTTGGCTGATTCCTCCAATTTGAATACCAATGGAAGCAATGTTTGCAAAGCCGCAGAGGGCATAAGTGGTAATCAAAATGGATTTAGGGTCTGAAATAATTCCTTCTG
>JBEDAP010000025.1:0-3858 GCA_041177705.1 Bacteroidota bacterium | reverse complement strand
GCGACAGCATGATTTTTGCTGACGGCGCAGGAGCTGCTATTCTAGAATATCGACCCGCCACAAATGGTTCCGCAGGAATACTTTCTGCAAGCGTACAAAGTCATTGTGTTGAGGAAGCTTATTATCTTTTTTTCGGAAAGAGCAATAAACCCGAATCAGACGAAGATGTACGCTATATCAAAATGAAAGGCCGTAAAGTGTATGAATATGCCATGCAAAATGTACCAGCAGCCATGAAGGACTGTTTGGACAAGGCAGGCGTTTCTATTACGGATGTAAAAAAAGTTTTCCTACACCAGGCTAATGAAAAAATGGACGAAGGAATTATCAAAAGACTTTTCAGATTATACGGCCATAAAGAAACCCCCGAACATATCATGCCCATGAGTATTCATGAACTTGGAAACAGCTCAGTGGCTACTGTCCCCACGCTTTTTGACCAGGTTCGGAAAGGACATTGGAAAGAACATGAATTGCACCCCGGCGATATTGTCTTATTTGCTTCCGTCGGAGCCGGCATGAACATCAATGCGGTTTGTTACCGTATGTAATAGCAGGCCTTTCCATTATCTTCGCAAGCAGTAAATCTATAGGCGAAGATGACGATCTCTTATAAATGGTTATGTGATTATTTACCCGTCAAACCGGATCCTCAACAATTGAGTTCCATCCTTACTTCAGTTGGACTGGAGGTGGAAAGCATGCAACCCTACGAACAAGTAAAAGGAGGGCTCAACGGTTTGGTCATTGGAGAAGTACTATCCACACAAAAACACCCCAACGCAGATAAGCTCACCCTTACAAAAGTGAATATTGGTCAAGGGGAACCTCTCTCTATTGTGTGTGGAGCACCGAATGTAGCAGCTGGACAAAAAGTTGTGGTGGCTCCAGTGGGTGCGACAATTTTTCCTACGAAGGGAGACCCGCTCACTATGCGTGTTGCAAAAATCAGAGGAGAAGAAAGCCAGGGAATGATTTGTGCGGAAGATGAAATTGGATTAGGAGAAAGTCATGCGGGCATTATGGTATTAGATCCCAATGCCAAACCAGGTACCCCTGCTGCAACGTATTTTGAATTATATGATGATATTATTTACGAAATCGGTTTAACTCCCAACCGAATGGACGCAATGAGTCATTGGGGAGTAGCACGTGATGTATGTGCCTACCTGAGTCATCATGAAAATAAAGAATTAAGTCCTCTTCGTCCTGCCTCTCCCTCTCTTACGAGTTCTACTCAACAAGCACCTATAACCGTTCAAATTGAAAATGAGAAAGCCTGTCCTCGCTACTCAGGAATTTCCATGCAAGGCATACAGGTGGGACCATCGCCAAAATGGATGCAACAACGATTGCAAGCTATTGGCCTTCGCCCCATCAATAATATTGTGGATGTCACTAACTATGTTCAGCACGAAACAGGTCAACCCTTACATGCTTTTGATGCGGCAGCTATTACCGGGAATAAAGTGATTGTAAAAAACCTTGCGTCTAACACTCCGTTTATCACCTTAGATGAAGTGGAGAGAAAATTACATGCCGACGATCTTATGATCTGTAATGCAACAGAAGGCATGTGCATCGCAGGTGTATTTGGAGGACTTAAAAGTGGAGTAAAAGAAAAAACGACTAGCCTCTTTTTAGAAAGCGCCTTTTTTGAAGGTATCTCTATACGCAAAACTTCTTTCAGACACGGATTGCGAACAGATGCAGCGACTCGATTTGAAAAAGGTACTGATGTCAGTGCTACTGTAACTGTGTTGGAGAGAGCCGTTCAATTAATTCAAGAAACAGCCGGAGGACAGATTAACGGGTCCTTGATTGACCTCTATCCGCATCCTGCTTCAAAAAAACAAGTAACCGTCAAATGGTCATTCCTGACCCGACTGAGCGGCAAAAATTATACGTCAACCGCTGTAAAGAAAATATTGACAGGACTAGGATTTGATTGGCTCGAGGAATCGGCAGAGCAATTTGTTATAGCGGTTCCTTATCACAAAACAGATATCAGCATGCCCGCCGATATCGTAGAAGAAATTGTCCGAATCGATGGCTTGGATAATATCGCTATTCCTTCGCATATACAATTGACTCCTTCGTCGGGACAAAATGATTGGCGTGAACAACTTCGCGAAAAAACAGCCAACCAACTAGCTGGCATGGGGTATCAGGAAATGATGACGAACTCCATCACCAATGCAACTTATTATTCTTCGCAGGATCAGCAAGCGCTGGTTACGATGATTAATAGCTTGAGTGCAGAGTTAAATTGTCTTCGTCCTTCCTTATTAGAAACCGCCTTAGAAGTAGTTGCGCACAACTTGAATCACCGCAATCTGAATTTGCGATTATTTGAATTTGGAAAAATATATAGTCGCACGGGTGATCAGGCGTACCAAGAATCCGACAGACTTTGTGTAGTAATTACAGGCGAAAAACAAGAAGCCGGTTGGAGAGAACAGGCCCAGGCTGCTGATTTTTATACATTGAAAGGAGCCATTGATGCGCTGATTGCCGGGTTGGGATTAACAGCAAAAACCAATGAAATCACGCTTGAAAAATTCTCTGCATGTGTAGAATGGACCGCAGGAAAACAAAGCGTAGGATATGGCGGAATAGTTTCAGCTGCGCTCTTATCTAAAATGGGTATCAAACAACCCGTTTTGTTTGCAGAACTAAACTGGGCTGCCTTAACTGAGCAATTTCAAAAACGAACTGTCAAAATTCAAGAGATTCCCCGATTCCCAGCTGTACAAAGAGACTTAGCCCTTGTAGTACCGCGTTCACTAAAATGGGAAGCCATCGCCCACACTGTGCAAAAGATCCGTATTCAAACATTACAGGATATCAAACTCTTTGATATATTCGAAAGCGACAAGTTAGGAAAGGATAAAAAATCGATGGCCGTCAACTTTACCTTTCAGGATAAAGAGAAAACGCTCACCGATAAAGAAATTGAAGGTTGGATGAATGCAATCCTTTCTACACTTGAAAAAGAATTATCCGTTACAATTAGAAAATGAACACCCTACAACAAGACCTGCAGCGACTGGAAGAAAAATTGCAACAATTAATTCAGTTGCAACAAAACTTGCATACCGAAAATGAAAAACTGCAAGCTGCACTTCGCAAGGCAGAAGCAGAAAAAACAGAATGGCAGCAAAAAGCTGAAAACGCAGAACAACAGCTAAATGCATTGAAGCTCAATCAAGAGAATCTGAATGAAGCAGATCGGAAAGAAATGGAGAAAAAAATAAATCAATACATCCGCGAAATTGATCGTTGTATTACGCAACTTGGAGAATAAACCATGAGTGAACTAATTCCACTAGCAGCCATAATTGGCGATCGCACCTACCGAATTAAGGTAGAAGCTAAGGATGAGGCACAGGTACGCCAAACCTTGAAAACGATCAATGATAAGATTATGGAATTAAAATCTTTGTATGCAGGAAAGGACATGCAGGATTATATCTCAATGACTCTTCTTTGGTTTGCCACACAACCGAGCCCTACCACCAATAGCAACCTCGATAGCACAACTGAACAAGCTGGCAATGATGAATTAAAAAAAGGTTTGCAACTGCTCGAACAGCTGATTGATGCAGAATTAAAACAACGCTGAGCTTAATTGCCTAATAGCTCTTGCATTTTCTTAGCTAACGCCTCGCCTCTTAAATTTTTCGCAACGATTTTTCCTTGCGGATCCACTAATAAATTCTGGGGAATAGCCTGAATGCCGTATTGCTTAGCAACTGCATTATTCCAGAATTTCAAATCACTTACATGTGTCCAGGTTAGCTGATCGTCATGAATAGCTTTCATCCACTTGTCTTTTTGTCCTTCGCGGTCCAATGA
>JBEDAP010000024.1:0-6685 GCA_041177705.1 Bacteroidota bacterium | reverse complement strand
AACGCAACAGGTAGAGAAAGAGATGCGCGCATCTGGGTTGGGGTATCATTTCCCGGTTTTATTTGGAGCGGATACCAAAAAAATATGGGCCTTGCGTAAAGCAGGATTGGGGTTACTGAGTAATTTACCCGGTGATGAAAAAGCTGTTCCGGTTATTGAAGATACGGCTGTAGATGTACATGATTTACCTGAATACATTCGTGAGTTCAATGAAATATTGAAGAAACACGGTTTGTATTCTGTTCATTATGCCCATGCTGGTTCAGGAGAATTGCATTTACGCCCGATTATCAATTTAAAAACAGAAGAAGGAAACAGATTGTTTCGCGTGATCGCTGAAGAGGTAGCTACGTTGGTAAAAAAATACAAGGGGTCCTTGAGTGGTGAGCATGGTGATGGTCGACTTCGCGGAGAGTTCATTCAACAAATGATTGGTGAGAAGAACTATTCTTTGTTGAAGCAAATTAAAAACACCTGGGATCCAAGTCATATTTTCAATCCGGGTAAAATTGTTGATACGCCCGCGATGAATACAATGTTGCGGTATGAACCTGGACAATTCACGCCGGAGTTCAAAACTATTTTTAGATTTCATCAGCAATCCATTTTGCAGCATGTCGAGCAATGCAATGGATCAGGAGATTGCAGAAAGACCCATTTATCCGGCGGTACCATGTGTCCTTCTTACATGGCCACCCGAAACGAGAAAGATACTACCCGTGCACGGGCGAATATTTTGAGAGAGTTCCTGACAAAATCCGATAAGACCAATCGATACAATCACAAAGAGATTTACGATGTAATGTCGCTTTGCCTGAGTTGCAAGGCATGTAAAAGTGAATGCCCGTCTAATGTGGATGTTGCCAAGTTAAAAGCAGAATTCTTGCAGCATTATTACGATGCGAATGGTGTTCCATTCCGATCCAAGTTGATTGCTAATTTTTCCAAATCGGCCAAGCTGGCATCTCTGTTTCCTGCTTTTTATAATTGGGTGATTGATTTTCCTTTAAGTGGGAATCTAATTAAAACAGTTTCTGGATTTGCATTGAAACGTTCTTTACCAAAAGCTTCACCTCAAACCTTAAAAAGTTGGTACAAGAAACATTTGCATGTACAGTCGTTGAGATCGTTTGATAAAAAAGTCTATTTGTTTTGTGATGAGTTTACCAATTACAACGATGCGCATATTGGAATTAAAGCCATTCAATTGTTGAATGGGTTGGGATATGAAGTAGTGATTCCTTTTCACGAAGAAAGTGGAAGAACTTGGTTGTCAAAGGGACTTGTTCGAAAGGCGCAGCAGATTGCCAATCGAAATATTGAGTTGTTGAAAGAATTAATTTCTGCTGAAACACCTTTGATTGGTATTGAGCCATCTGCTATATTGACGTTTAGAGACGAATATCCTGATTTATCTTCTGACATAAACTTAGATGCAGCAAAGAAACTTGCTGTAAACAGTTTTTATATTGATGAGTTTTTGAGTAAGGAAATTGAAGCAGGAAGAATTCGGAAAGAGCATTTTACAACAGCAAGCAGAACGATCATTTTTCATGGTCATTGTCAGCAGAAGGCAGTGGGCTCTGTTTCAGATACCGTAAAGCTTCTTTCATTCCCGTCCGGCTATACCGTGCAAACGATTCCTTCCGGATGCTGTGGAATGGCTGGATCTTTTGGATACGAGAAAGAACATTACGACATCTCCATGCAAATCGGAGAGCTGGTCTTATTCCCTGCTATTCGCAAACAGCGCGAATGCACGGTTGCTGCTCCTGGCACTAGCTGCAGGCATCAAATCAAAGACGGCACCGGTGAAAAGGCCTTGCATCCGGTTGAAATTCTCTGGGAGGCTTTGGTTTAAATATTCAATAAATGTGCTACTTATTTTCATGAATTTGTTTGAGTCAATTGCAGATGAAAATTTAAACTTGCTGCCGTTTGACGGGGTTGTCAATTATTATGGCCCATTGTTTTCAAAAAATCAAGCGGACGATTATTTGAAAAAGTTGATGGATGAAATTCCATGGGAAAATGATCGACACATTATTTTCGGAAAAGAAATTATCACCAAACGTAAAATGGCCTGGTTTGGTGATCAACCCTTTACATATACGTATTCGCATATTCCCCGAAAAGCGCATCTCTGGATTCCTTTGTTGCTTGAATTAAAAAACAAGATTGAAGATAAATCTGGGGATACGTTTAACTCCTGTTTGCTCAACTTATATCACAGTGGAGACGAAGGGATGGGGTGGCATGCCGATGATGAAAAAGAATTAAAGCCCAATGGGGCCATTGCATCTGTAAGTTTTGGTGCTGAACGAAAATTTGCATTTAAACACAAGAAAACTGCACAGGGTGTTCAAACAAATCTGGAGCATGGCAGCTTACTTGTAATGAAAGGAGCTACACAATCGTATTGGTTACATCGATTGCCGGTCACCAAAAAAGTAAGCTTACCCCGAATCAATCTTACGTTTAGAACGATTGTCTCCTCAGTATAACCTGTCAACTCTATTGACGGGCAAATCGGCCAAATGCTATTAAAAAGAATAATTTAGCCTCCTTTTTCTGAACAAATCATCCAGTTTATTCATTGAATGGTTAACTTTAAAAGAAAAAAAGATGCCTGTTTATTCCATCCATGTAAATGGCAAAACCCAGAAGGTAGATGTGGCTGAGGATACGCCACTGCTTTGGGTTCTACGCGATAGTCTTAAGTTAGTTGGAACAAAATTTGGGTGTGGGATTGGCTCCTGTGGAGCTTGCACCGTGCATTTGAACGGTACGGCAATTCGTTCTTGTTTAACACCTGTATCAGCTGTTGGAACGGGTAAGGTTATAACCATTGAAGGTTTATCTGAAAACGGAGATCATCCCTTGCAACTTGCCTGGGATGAAGTGGATGTTCCTCAATGCGGCTATTGTCAAGCTGGACAAATTATGACAGCAGCAGCTTTTTTGAAGAAAAATCCCAAACCAACGTTGGAGCAAATTGAGTCGGCCATGACCGGAAACCTTTGTCGCTGTGCAGCGTACCATCGCATTCGGGAAGCGGTTCAAGTAGCATCAACCAAAATGAAATAATCATGAATACAACTATACATTCAGAAAGAAGAGATTTTCTTAAGAAAGTAAGTCTTTCCGGAGGCGGGCTCCTTTTGGGATTTTCGTTGTTTGAGGATCTGACTGCAGGAGAAATCAAAGGGCATGTTATTGACGGTGCGATGCACAATTTCAACAGCTATCTTTCCATTGCTGTGGATGGAACTGTTACGATTGCATCGCCCAATCCAGAATTGGGTCAGAATATCAAAACATCCTTTGCCATGATTGTAGCGGATGAGCTGGATGCAGATTGGAATAAAGTGAATGTAGTGCAAGCGGCCCTAGACACTACAAAATTCGACAGGCAATTGACGGGAGGGAGTGGTGCTGTTCCACATTCCTGGAAGAGACTACGTACGGCGGGAGCTACTGCCAGACAGATGTTGATGGAAGCAGCTGCACAACAGTGGAATGTTCCTGTTTCAGAGTGTTCAACAAAAGATGGAGTAGTACTTCATGTTGCTTCAGGGAAAAAAGCAGGATATGGAGAACTGGTTCAAGCTGCTGCTAAATTGCAAGTCCCTTCCAATGTTGCATTGAAAGATCACAAGCAATTCAAGTTTATCGGTAAGCCGATCAAGAACGTAGAGAATAAAAATATTGTAACCGGCAAAGGAATTTTTGGATTGGATTTCTATCGTGAGGGGATGATGTATGCGTCCATTCAAAGACCTCCGGCATTTGGCACAAAAATAAAATCCGTTGATTCCAAGGCTGCAAAAGCTATGCCTGGCGTGACAGATATTGTTACATTTAAAAACTATGTTGCAGTGGTAGGTTCATCAACTTGGGCTGTACTAAAAGCAAGAAAGTCGTTGGTAGTTGAATACGAAAAAGATGTGGCTGCATTGGAAAGCTCATCGGATCACGATGCACTTTTCACCAAGATGATGGAAGCGTCTAATGCGAGAGTTAATCGAAAAGAAGGGGATGTAGAAGCGGCATTTAAAAATGCAGCTAAGGTTATTAAGCGAGAATACGAGTGTCCTTTTATTCCGCACAATCCCATTGAACCCATGAACTTCTTTGCGCATGTTCGTCCCGATGGCATTGAATTGGTTGGTCCAACACAAACACCCGCATCAGCACGAAAGGCCGTTTCGGATTTACTCAAAGTGCCTGAAGATAAAATTACCGTTGAGATCACCAGACTGGGTGGCGGCTTTGGTAGAAGATTGAAATACGATTATGTTGTTGAAGCTGCTGAGCTTTCATCTATCATCAAGAAACCAGTAAAGGTTATTTGGACACGTGAAGATGATATGGGAGGCGGTAGTTATCGTCCCGCAGTGCGTTATCGATTTGAAGCCGCATTGGATGCAAACAAGCAACTGGTTGGTTATAAATTAAGAGGTGTTGGGATTAACGTAGGAAATTCCACGCGCGAAAATAATTTTCCTTCTGGATCGATTGATAATTTATTGATTGAGTCTGTGGATCATGTATCTCCCATCACTACAGGAGCCTGGAGAGCACCTGTAACTAATTTTTTAGCGTATGCCGAGCAGGCGTTTTTGGATGAAGTGGCGGAAGCTATGGGGAAAGATCCAGTTCAAATGAGGTTGGAGTTATTGGAGAAGGCCCGAAAATCTCCTGCCGGTCCTGTTCGCTATGATATCAATCGAATGGAAACAGTGATTAAAGCAGTTGCTGAAAAATCACAGTGGGGTAAAAAACCAGGGGTATCACAGGGTTTCAGTGTATATTTTTCACATGCTTCTTATGTAGGACAGGTTTGTGATGTGGTAATGGAAGGAGGTAAACCCAAGGTTAAAAAAATTACAGCTGTTTCCGACTGTGGAATTGTTATCAATAAATCTGGAGCAGAGCAACAGGTGATGGGGGGAATATTAGATGGAATGGGACATGCTATCTACGGTAAGCTAAGCTTTGAGAATGGAGAACCTCAGCAAAAGAATTTTGATACGTATCGTCATATCCGAATGAAAGGAATCCCTGAAGTTGAAGTTGGATTTGTAGATAATGGAATCGATCCTACCGGTTTAGGTGAGCCTGCTTTGCCTCCAACCGGCGGTGCTGTTGCCAATGCTATTTACAAAGCAACCGGAAAGCGAATCTATCGTCAGCCTTTTATCGAGCAAGATCCACTTAAAGAAGACGAATAGTTGATGAAAAAATTGGCGCATATCGCACTTGTTGTAGACGACTACGACAAGGCCATCGAATATTATACCCGCGTACTGAAGTTTGAATTAATTCATGATGAAGTTTTGAGTGAAACGAAACGTTGGGTTTTGGTTTCACCCGGATCAGGGAGTTGTCAGCTGCTATTGGCTAAGGCAAGCGGTGATCAACAAACTGCGGCAATAGGAAACCAGTCTGGCGGTAGAGTATTTTTATTTTTGCATACCGATGATTTTGAAAATGAGTACCAGCATTTGTTGGATCATCGAGTTGAAATCGTGCGTGAGCCAGAATCTATGCCCTACGGTAAAGTTTTGGTTTTTAAGGATCTTTATGGGAATCTTTGGGATTTGATTGGCAAGGAAAGTCTTGATTGATGGGGATCTTCCGCAAAAGTCATTTGATAAATCTTAATTTACTAACTTCACCCACAAATTAAAAGGACATGAAAAAGATACTTGCTAGTTTATTGGTTTTTGTTTTTGCAACTGTTGCTGTTCAAGCTCAAGATCAGGTTGCAGCTGCTCCGACTCCTGAATACATTTCTGGGAAATGGAATATTACAGTTAAAGGAACTCCCAATGGGGATGTAACCATGCCAGCCCGTTTTGAAATCAAAGAAGGTGTTTTGAAAGGCTATTTTATGGAGCCGGATGCTAAGGAAGAAAAGAAGATGGATACTGTATATCTGAATGAAGGAGTTTTCAATATGGCATTCACCATCATGAGTTATGATGTAACAATCACCATGAACAAGAAGGATGATGATAATGCAACAGGTAGCCTGATGGGAATGTTTGATGTTGTTGCAGTACGCGTGAAAGAAGAGAAAGAAGCTACCAAGCAGTAAATACTAAAACTATTCTGTTTCCGATGAACCTCCACGCATAGTGGAGGTTTTATTTTTTCCGTGAATTCTTTTCATCAGTATAACAAATAGAAATATTACAGCTCCTACACCTAAAATGGCAACCAAGGCTGCTGCACCTTCAGCGCCACTGCATGAAAGATTGCATACGGCACCAGCAAGCAAAACGAGTAAAGCAGCCGCACCCAATACCGACAGAATGGTCAGTACAACCTTTTCCCCATTGCTATAATTTTTATTCGCTTTCAGTTCGCTTATGACAGCTTTCTTCAGTGATCTAATTTCTGCTTTGCTTTTATTAACAAGATTGTTGGATGTTTTTTGTTCTACTTTTTTTGGAACCCATGCATAAGCAACGCCTTGCGTTCCTAATGCAGAAGCAAATGGTGTATTAGAAGCAAAATGATTGGATTGAGCCGTAATCATCAGGCATGTGGTGAGCAGCAACACGAGGTCCGATAGTTTTCTTCTCAGAAAGAATTCTTTTGTAGAACTTACTGGATAGGAAATTACAAAAGCAAGAAAAACGATTGCAGATCCATATAAAATGGAGGTTGGGATGTA
>JBEDAP010000023.1:0-2583 GCA_041177705.1 Bacteroidota bacterium | reverse complement strand
TTTTTCTCCATCATCAATTACGCTCGTTTTCTAAACATCGATCCAGACAATGCCCTTTCCCTCACCAACAAAAAATTCAAATACCGCTTCCAGGAAATGGAAAAAATTGTTGCTGAAAATGGACAACGAATGACCGATCTAACGCTTTCCCAATTGGATGAAATATGGAATGAGGTCAAAAAGAATAAATGACAACTTCCGCACAATAGCTGCGAGTTCAATTATTTCTTCAAACGAATAAACTTCTCAAACTCATCCAATCCAAAACTCGAAAGGTTGTTCTTCGTTCTCAATCCTCCTTTCTGTGCTGCTAAAATCCCGTATCGGGTGTCTTTGAAACCTTCTATATAGTGGGCATCGGGATTGATAGACAACAAAGCTCCTTTTTCCTGTGCTTGGGCAACCCAACTCCAATCCAAATCCAATCTTCTGGGATGGGCATTGATCTCAATAGCCACTTTATGGGCAATGCAAGCGTCAATTATTTTTTTGTGATCAATGGGGTAGCCTTTCCTGCTTAACAACAATCTACCCGTCGGATGACCAAGAATGGTAGTGAATGGATTCTCTATAGCCCGAATCAGACGCTCCATGGCCTTCTCTTCGCTCATTTTCAGGTTGGAATGTACCGAGGCAATGACCAAATCAAAGGTGGATAAGATCGAATCGCTATAATCCAGTGCCCCATCGTTCAGAATATCACTTTCCACGCTCTTGAATATGCGGAAGGGGGCTAGTTTGGCATTCAACTCATCTATATATTGATGCTGAGCCTTTATGCGCTCCTCATTCAGTCCATTGGCATAAAAAGCCGATTTACTGTGGTCGCTTATCACCAGGTACTCATACCCAGCAGCTATGCAGGCCTTTGCCATGTTTTCAATGGTATCCGTACCATCGCTCCAGTCGGAATGGGTATGGATTATGCCCTTTATCTGATCCGGCTGGATGATTTCTGATATATCTGTGGCGGTCAGCTTCTGCAAATGAACGGGATCCTCCCTCAAATAAGCCGGGAAATAGGGCAGGGATAGCCTTTTAAAAACCTCTTCATCCTTCAAATCCGGCTCTAAACTCATCAGTTTTTCATGGAGAGTACTCATAAATGCTTCCGATCCACTCTTTAAAAAAGCTTCTCGTTGAATTTGGTTGGAAGGGACAGCATGGAAAACCAATTTTACTTTTTCTTGTCCAATGGCCCGGAGGGTTGTTCCATTTTCTTCCTGCACCTCAAATGCATTCTCACTTAAAAACTTTTTCAATCCATCCATCGAGAGATCTGTAACCCAAACCAACTCATCCAAGGTAGGCATCTGTCGAATAAAGTCGCCTGTACCTTGAAATCGATTGGATGGAAATTGTTTTTCAAAAACTTCCTGCATGTGCAAAGCATACGTTTCTATCTCTGCAAAAAGAAAATGACCTTGGTTCCTTAAAAAATATTCAATGGCTTCTGCAACATTGGCCTGTGTTTTTTCTCCGAATCCTTTGTAAAGCATCAAGCGATTTTCGTTGCAAGCGTACAACAACTCACCTATGCTTTCAATTCCCATTTCTTTCCAAATGGTTGAGATTTTCTTTGGCCCCAACCCTTTAATTTGTAACATTTCCAAAATACCGGGTGGGGTCTTTGAAACGATCTCATCCAAGGCGGAAAGTCGACCAGTATCCAAAATTTCGATTATTTTCTTGGCCGAGGATTCCCCAATTCCTTTGAGCGAAAACAATTGTTCGCGTGGAATTTCTGATAAATCAATCGTTAATTTATCAATAGTGAATGCTGCAGATGCATATGATTTTGCTTTGAAACTATTCTCTTGATGTATGTCCATCAGCTTGCTCAGCAAAGTGAACATGTCTGAAATAGCGCCGTTGGAAATCGACAAAATGAAAAAATTTAGAGATAAAGGTAATGGATTATCTAAACTCTAAAACCCAGTACTGGCGGGCATTGTACAAAAAAAAGTCCCGCCGAAGCGGGACAGTTATTCTTTGCTTGGAAGAAAGATTACTTCTTCTTAGCAGCCTTCTTAGCAGCCTTCTTCTTAGGAGCGGCTTTCTTAGCAGCTTTCTTAGGAGCAGCTTTCTTTACGGCTTTCTTAGCAGCTTTTTTAGGAGCAGCTTTCTTCTTTGCAGCTTTTTTTGCAGTTGCCATTTTGTTTAGAATTTAATGGTTAGAAAAATGAATAACAGCGTAAAAGTATAAACACTTTTTCGAATCTGCAAAAAAATATTTTATGAATCTTTGATTATCCGGCAGTTGCAACCGGATTAACGGAAACGAAGGTCTTGTTGTTCTTCGATTTTCTGAACTCAACAACACCATCGGCAGTTGCAAAAATCGTGAAGTCTTTACCAACTCCAACATTTTTTCCAGGATGATATTGAGTACCGCGCTGCTTCAAAATGATGTTTCCTGAAATAGCGGGTTGTCCACCAAAAATTTTAATACCCAATCTCTTGCTCTGTGAATCGCGTCCGTTCTTTACACTGCCTTCGCCTTTCTTATGTGCCATGACGTTTGGATTTAATTTTGTTCAAATGAATCAGGCGATGCTTTCGATCCTGATTTTGGTATACAAT
>JBEDAP010000022.1:0-5164 GCA_041177705.1 Bacteroidota bacterium | reverse complement strand
ATACTGTATTATCATTTCGCATCAACTATAAATTTAAAAGCACGTACAAAGACGAGCAAAATGAACAGGTAAAGTCACTTTGGGATTTACGCGTAAGTGATTTCAGTCAAACGGCTCAGCTTTCAAAGCCCTGGATAGAAAGTATCAAGGATAATATAAAATCCGGTGATACCATCCTGGTCAATAAAATTATCTTTAAGAATAAAGCGAATAAAACACAACTTGCCCCAGATCTGAAAATTGCAGTTCAATAACTAAGTTCCGATTACATAGTTTTCATTACATTCGATTAGATCATTTTTTATGAAAAAATTATTTTGTCTAAGCTATTTATGGATGGCATCTGCCACCTTTGCCCAAGATATGTCTAAAGAAATAATAGCAAATCTAAGTTCAAATAAGAAGCAGTATGAACAAATGGCATTGTCTATTTGGGAGTGGGCCGAACCTGGTTATTTAGAACAAAAGACATCTGCCTTGCTTCAAGAAACTCTTCAGCAAAAAGGCTTTTCTATACAGCGAGGCATTGCAGATATTCCAACTGCATTTATGGCAAGTTTTGGATCGGGAAAACCTGTAATTGGGATCCTTGCTGAGATGGATGCATTACCCGGTTTATCTCAACAGCCTACACCGGAAAGAAGTCCCCTTGTTGCAAATGGATATGGGCATGGGTGTGGTCATAATTTATTTGGTGCAGGATCAGTAGCTGCAGCTGTTGCAGTGAAAGAATGGATGCAGAAAAATAAAATTCAGGGCACTGTTCGTCTCTATGGTACACCTGCGGAAGAAGGAGCAGGAGGCGGAAAAACGTATTTAGTGAAAGCAGGATTGTTTCAGGATGTGGATGCTGTTTTGCATTGGCACCCGGGCGATAACAACAACGCCAATCCATCATCTACCTTGGCGTACAAAGTTGCCTTGTTTCGTTTTCAAGGGGTTGCTGCTCATGCCGCTGCGGCACCCGAAAAAGGACGTTCTGCCTTAGATGGTGTTGAAGCTATGAATTTCATGGTCAATTTGATGCGTGAACATGTTCAACAAGAAACACGAATTCATTATGTGATTAAAAAAGGTGGCTTGACTTCTAATATTGTTCCAGATTTTGCTGAGGTGGAATATACCATTCGTCATCCCAATATCAACGGATTGAATGATGTGTGGAATAGATTAACAAAGACAGCTGAAGCAGCAGCCATCGGAACCGGTACACGAGTATCACACGAAGTGATGACAGGATTGTATAACGTACTTCCCAACGAAACATTGGCTAAAATCATGCATAAAAACTTAATGCAGGTAGGAGGGGTAGAATATTCTGAAGAAGAGAAAAAGTTTGCAACTGAAATTCAAAAAACAGTTTCTTCATCTTCAATGCCGTCCATTCAAAAAGCATCCGAAGTTGAATCGTATGCCTTAAATGGTTTGACATCTGCATCTACCGATGTGGGAGATGTTAGTTGGGTAGTGCCAACAGCCGGGTTATCAACTGCCACGTGGGTTCCAGGAATTCCAGCTCACAGCTGGCAAGCAGTAGCGTGCGATGGAATGTCTATTGGGTTAAAAGGAATGATGGTAGCTGCTAAAACCATTGCACTCAGTGCCGCAGATATATTTTTGAAGCCTTCAATTGTGGAAGAATCGGTAAAAGAATTACATCGTGTAAGGGGGGAAGTTGATTTTAAATATCAATCCTTGGCAGGAGATAGAAAGGCTCCATTGGATTATAGAAAGCAGTAATTATCGAATTTTCCAATCAACAATTTGATTTGCATAATCTTCTCTGAAGGGAGTTGCAATTCGAATGTAATTATCTGTATACCCTTCAATCAATCCATTTCTGTTTTCCTGTTCAAATAATACAGGTCTGGTTTTATTCAATTGACTGGCTTTGAAATATTGTGATTTTTGAAACGAAAGATTTCGAAGTATTTTGTTTCGCTCATTGCGAACCTGGACCGGTACAGTTTCTCTTATTTCTATGGCTTTGGTATTCGCGCGTTCCGAGTAGGTGAATACGTGCAAATAAGATACGTCTAGTTGATGAAGAAATTCAAAGGTCTCGTTAAAGTCATTTTCGGTCTCTGATGGAAATCCAACAATCACATCAACACCGATTGCACAATCGGGCATTAATGCTTTGATTCGTGAAACTTTTTCAGCGTACAACTCTCGCTTATATCTTCTTCTCATCAAACCTAAGATCTTATTGCTTCCACTTTGTAGGGGAATGTGGAAATGTGGCATGAATTTAGAACTCGTACTTACCCAGTCGATGATTTCGTCACTCAATAAATTCGGCTCTATAGAAGAAATTCTGAATCGATCAATCCCTTCAACGGTGTCCAATGCTTTACACAATTCAAAAAAATCAGTTACTCTTCTCCCTTGAATTAAGCCAAAGTCACCCAGATTCACCCCCGTTAATACAATTTCTTTTACTCCCTGCTCTCCAATGGATTTTACTTGCTCCAAAACTGAGTCAATGGTATTACTTCTGCTTTTACCTCTTGCAAGAGGAATGGTACAAAACGAACAGGAGTAATCACAGCCATCTTGAACTTTCAAAAAAGTGCGGGTTCGATCGGTTAATGAGTAAGCCCCTGTAAAATTTTCAACACTATCGATTTCGCAACTGCAGATTTTTGTAGAATCTCCCTTAGTAAAATTTTTTATGTGCTCAGCAATATTGAATTTTTCTGCGGCCCCTAAGACCAGATCTACTCCGGGAATTTCAGCGATTTCCTTGGGTTTTAATTGGGCATAACACCCCGTAATAACAACAATAGCCTCTTCGTTCTTTTTTTGAATTCTTCGCACCAGCTGTTTACACTCTTTGTCTGCGTTCTCCGTAACAGAACAGGTGTTAATAACATATATATCTGCCTTTTCCTCAAACTCCTTTCGGATAAACCCATCCTGCTCAAGCGTTCTGGCTAGGGTAGAAGTTTCAGAGAAGTTAAGCTTGCAGCCTAATGTGTGAAGTGCTATGGTTTTTTCCGAATTCACGAGCGCAAAGATAATCCGATTTACCCAATCTGACTGAACTTCAGCATCACTTTGAAAATCCATGTATCTTTGAAACAGATGTCTATGCTATTGGTTTTCAAGCGTATTATTCAATTTATTTTTAGTCTCTATGCATTCATTCTGTTTGCAATATTGATTATTTTGATTTTGTTTCCATGTTTGGTTTTATGCATTCCTTTTGGCCGCATTCGTGGCGGAAATTATATGTATGAGCTTTATCGATTCTTTGGTAATCTTTGGCTCAAATTGATCGGTATACATCATACCACCATTTATGAATCAAGGCCCAAAAAAGAAGAGCAATATATTTTCATCGCCAACCATATATCCTATTTGGATGCAGTAGTAATTATTGCATCTGTAAAGCATCATTTCAGACCTATTGGCAAACACGAGTTACTTCGAATACCCATTTTTGGTTTTTTATATCGATTTTGTGTAATCACAGTAAATCGTTCCAATGCAGATGATCGGGCACGGAGCTTGGCTGATTTGAGAAAAATTCTGGCTAGGGGAATTTCAGTAGTTATTTTTCCGGAGGGTACATTCAATATGGCCGATACTCCCATGAAAGAAATGTACGATGGTGCATTCAGGCTTTCCATTGAAATGGGAAAGAAAATACAACCTATTTTATTCTTAGACACATACGACCGTTTGCATTACCGAAGTATTTTTAGCTTAACTCCAGGAATTTCCAGGGCTGTTTACTTAGATCCGATCGATCCTAAGGCGTTGAAACTTGAGGATCCTAAGGCGTTGAAGGAATATGCGGATACTATCTTAACCAAGAAGTTGATTGAGTATAAAGCCACCTGGATCCATCCAAACTATTTTAAATAAATACTGCAGCATTGCTTTTTGCCGAAGTCATAATACCCCTCGCCATTCCTAAAACATATACGTATGGAATTCCAGATACCATGGAATCGCAAGTAGCAGTAGGTATGCGCGTTGAAGTAACCTTTGGTCAGAAAAAACGATATGCAGGTATTATTAAATCCATCACCGAAACCCCGCCTTCTCATTTTACACCTAAAAACATTATCCAACTTTTGGATAGTGCACCTGTTGTATTTGAAAAACAACTCCAGCTTTGGAATTGGATCTCTAATTATTACATGTGCAGTGAAGGAGAAGTAATGGCGGCAGCACTTCCTGCTCAATTGAAATTAAGCAGTGAGACCATACTTGTTTACAACGAAGATTATGGAGATGATTTCAGTGATTTAGACGATCAAGAATATTTGGTTGCCGAGGGATTGCTTCTCAAGAAGGAATTGAAGCTGGATGAAGTTCAAGATATCTTGGATATTTCAAGAGTCTATCCTGTTGTAAAACGACTGATTGAAAAGCGACTTTGTTTTGCTTCAGAATCCATCAAGGAAAAATACATCCCCAAGAAAGAAAAACGAATACAGCTTCACCCCCGGTTTCATGAGGAAGAAAAATTAGCTGCACTTTTGAATGATTGGAACAACCGGGCTCCCAAGCAACTGGATTTATTGCTTGCATTTCTTCATATCGACAAAACCAAGGGAGAGGTGAGTCAATCGGACCTCCTCCAAAAATCAGGTGCTTCGGCTGCTCAACTCAAATCTCTCATTGAAAAAGAAATACTTCAGGTACGGACTCAACAAGTTGATCGTATTCAATTTGCTGAGAAACAGGTAAAAATTGATTTTGAGCTTTCAGCTTATCAACAAAATGCATTCAATCAGCTCAAAACTCTTTTTGAAGAGAAAAATGTATGCCTGGTTCATGGCGTTACTTCGAGTGGAAAAACACTTTTATACATTAAGCTCATTGAAGAACAAATTTTATCAGGCAATCAGGTGCTCTATCTGCTGCCGGAAATTGCACTGACTGCACAAATTATCAGGCGACTTGAAAAACATTTTGGTGGATATATAGCCATTTACCATTCCAAATTCAATCCCAATGAGCGTGTGGACCTTTGGAATAGAGTGAGGTCAGGTGAAATTCGTGTTGTTTTAGGAGCTCGCTCCTCCATTTTCCTTCCTTTTAGTCGACTTTCATTAATCATCGTAGACGAAGAGCATGATTCTTCTTTCAAGCAGTATGATCCAGCTCCTCGTTACTCCGCAAAAGACGCAGCTTTGTATTATGCTCG
>JBEDAP010000021.1:0-4390 GCA_041177705.1 Bacteroidota bacterium | reverse complement strand
GAGTTCAACGCATAAAATGGACGAATTAAAAAATGGACTCATATGTTTAAAAGGAGGTGATTTGGCAGAGGAGATTTCGCTTTCTGGGGTAAAACCATTTGTGCAAGAAGTGTATCAACTTTTTCCGGAGGAGTATTTCAAAGAAAAATTTGTACTTTATGTTCCGTTAAAGGCATGAGTACTTCTACCCATACTATAAAAGTTAGTTTAGTTGAGGACAATCCATTTGTGCGAACTGCAATTGAGCAGATTTTAATTGGCAGCAAAGAGTTTCAATTGGTATCTATCTACGCATCTGCGGAAGAGGCAGTTAAAAAAATTCCTAAAGACAATCCTGATGTTGTATTGATGGATATCAATCTTGGAGCCATGAGTGGAACTGATGCGATACGCGTGTTGAAACAGGAATGCCCGGATATTCGATTCATGATGTGTACGGTATACGAGGACGATGATAATGTTTTTGATGCATTGGCTGCTGGCGCAAGTGGATATATACTCAAGAAATCTAAGCCACTTGAAATTATCAATGCCATCAAAGATCTTTACCAAGGTGGAGCACCGATGAGCAGCCAGATTGCAAGCAAAGTAGTTGCCAGTTTTCGCAAGAAAGAAACGATTCAGTCAAATCGAAACTTAGAAGATCTATCTGACCGTGAATATCAAATCCTGGAAGCTTTGGTAAACGGAAAACTTTACAAAGAGATTTCCGATGCTCTTTTTATTTCGGTGGAAACGGTTCGTAAACATGTTTACAATATTTACAAGAAACTTCATGTAAACAATCGGGTAGAAGCGTACAATAAGTTTTATGGGAAAGGGAAGTCTTGATTAGGCCATTTGCTGAATATAGTCCTTGACCGCATTAATTTTCTCTTCAGTTATTTCTAAAATTCCCTGGAGTCTCTCATCGGAAGGAGATTGAATCAATCCTGTTTTGGCTTGAAGGATTAGTTCTTCAAATTGTTTACTGAGTACCTCCAATTCAAAGATTACTAAACTGGGCTTGATTTTATGATGTTGAAATTGAATGGCTTCTAATTGAGATGCATTCACTAATTGAGAAAAAATGGTCTTGAAATTCTGGAGATCATTTAAAAATATGGTGGCTATCCTCCTATTTAAAACAGGGTCTTTGCCAGTCATGTTATTTAAACGTTTAAATTCCATAGTTTATACCATTAGGTACGAATACGTAATAGTAAGTAAAAATACTTAATATTCAAATCCTGGCTTAGAGTTTTAAAAATATGCGACCTATTTAAACGTTTTTTTAAACATTTAAGTAGTATGTAGTAGTTCAACTGCTTCTTCATCAGTGAGTTGTGGGAATTCTTCGTAGTAAGCCCCTACACCTGTAAAACTCTGTGGAGTTAATAAAACATGCATCCGGTCGACAATCTTGTTTAATCTTTGATATGTATGAATTGGACAAACAGGAATGGCTATAGAAATTTTTTGGGCACCCAAGGACTTTAGAGTTGTGATTGCCAACTGAATGGTTAGTCCGGTAGCAGCTCCATCATCAACAACCAATACATGTTTACTCTTGATGTCATGAACTTGAACTCGCTCTGGAAATATCTTTTTAAGGCTTTCGATTTTTTGTTGGGCTTCCCTCTTTGCAAACTCTTTGTTGATGGAAGAAGTTATGTTGTTATTACTCCATAACTCACCAAATTCACAAAGCGCTCCAATGGCATACTCAGAATTTATAGGATGTCCGATTTTTTTCACAATCAACACCTGAACTGGAATTCCCAATTTTTCAGAAATAGGCAATGCAACCGGAATACCTCCTCGGGGTAATGCAAGGATGATTTCTGGATTATCATTTTGATTTAGGAGAAGGTTTGCCAAACGTGTTCCTGCATCGTTTCGGTTTGCAAAAGGTTTCGTTTCGGAGTTCATTATTATATCCGTTGAAACCTTCCGCTTTTCTCAGCTATTTTGATACGGAAGTAAATACCTCTCTTGGAAGTTTCGTCAATTAACTCATGACCTTCTCCTTCATCGTGCTCGTGGGCATGGATAGATACACCACTCAATAGCGGCATAAGTTTTTCACTTAAAATATGCTTTGCTTTTACAGCATCTTCACCTTTGAGCTCTTCAAATAGTCCATAAATCACCGCACTTTCCCAATTGTACATGTCTCTTGAAAAATCAACCTGAAAACATACATTGGGGTTGTCTCGCATCAAATCAATTTTTTTACCCTCAGATGATTTTCCATAGATAAATTTTCCGTCATAGAAATAGGTAACCGGAACGATGTAGGGATGTTTGCCTTTGCAACAAGCTAACCTTCCAAAGGTCTGACTGCAAAGGATGTTGTTGATTTGTTGTTCTGTTAATTCGCCATTCATGGTGGGATCTTTTAAACGAAGCTAGTGCTGTTTACGACCCACAAAACTGATATGGATCATGTCTCCGAATGAGATTTCGGTTTATTTGATTTGCAACGTTCACTGCAATACTTTACTTCATCCCAATTTTTTTCCCATTTCTTTCGCCATGTAAAAGGCTTTTTACAAACGAGGCAAATTTTTTCAGGCAGAAATTGCTTTTTGAAAACTTTCATGATTTTTTTTCTTTGGAAAAATAGAAGGTGAATAACTTGAATACAACCCGAATGGTTTCATGCGAAAGCCATTGCATCGTTTGTTCCAAGAAATTATAATCTCGCATCACCTGCATAGGATGAATTTTTACACAATCGTTTTCAATGATTTCCAAGAATGTTTTATGCACGTGCATCGAGAACTCGGACTCCTCAATATCTAAGTTCAATTCTATGCTGGCCAAAGCGCTAATATCATTGATATTAAATGACCCTACCGTTGTAACCCGCTGGTCACAAACAGCCATTTTTCCATGGAGGATGTTGTGTTTGTATTCATAAATTTCAATGCCGTGTTGTACCGCCCATTTGTACAAATAACGTTCAGCATGTTTGGCAATGCCTACATCAGACATTCCTGCCAAAATCAATTTGACTTTTACCCCTCTTTTCAAAGCCTGAATGATATTGTGTTTGAAGAATGCGCTGGGTAGAAAATAGCTCGACATGATGATGATTTCTTCCCGGGCTTCCCGAAACATCTCCATGTAGGTGGCAGAAATCTGATTTAAATTCATTACCCAATCATTTCTTCGAATCCGCATCGGACAGTGTTGGGTGGGAGGTAAATTTGATTTGATTTTTTTTCGATCAACGAGAATCCGATCCTTTTCATTTTTTGCATAGAAGTAATTGCAAACTTTGTGCAATTCAAAAGGGATATCTCCTTCAACCCACACTGCCCAGTCCAGCCAGGCCGGTTCATCCGGCATGTCATTGTATCTGTCTGATATATTGATTCCTCCTACCAGCGCCTTCACACCGTCGCAGACCACAATTTTGTGGTGCATTCTTCTTCCAAAATAATAGTTTCTACTTTTTAATATGGGTTCAAAAAAACGCAGCATGATACCTGCTGAGCGCAATTCTTCTTTGAATCCATTGTTGAGTGATCTGGAAGCATATCCATCCAATAATACTTGAATGCGTACACCTCGTTTCGCTGCTCTTAAAAGTGCTGCTGCAATTGTTTTTCCAGTTTGATCATCCTCATAAATGTAGACTTGTAATTGAATGCTTTCTTTGGCTTCATCGATCATTTTTTCCAGCTCAAAGAAATAGTCTTTACCCCCTCTAACCAGTCGAGGCTGATTCTGAAACGAAAAGCTGGTTTTGATTTTTCGGTTGGAAGACATATAGGCAGGTAATCTAAGCGTGACCGACAAAAATACGCATGATTCGGGTCAGTTTCACAGATGATCCAAATGGTTAATTCGTACTTTTGACCCTCTTATCCAACATGGCAAAAAACATCAGCGATACACCTTTGATGCAGCAGCACCGAGCCATCAAGCAAAAATACCCGGATGCCGTCCTTCTTTTCCGTGTAGGTGATTTTTATGAAACCTTCGGAGAAGATGCGGTTCGGGCATCCGAAATCCTTGGTATTACCCTCACCAAACGCAACAACGGAGCTGCCGCTTCACTCGAATTAGCCGGATTCCCTCATCATTCCCTCGATACTTATCTGCATAAATTGGTTAAAGCCGGATACCGTGTTGCTATTTGCGATCAACTGGAAGATCCCAAGCAAGCAAAAGGTATCGTAAAGAGAGGGGTTACAGAAATGGTAACACCGGGGTTGGCCACCCAGGACAAGCTCTTGGAAAACAAAAGCAATAACTTTTTAGCCGGATTGCATTGGGGATCCAACAACATGGGGATCTCTTTCTTAGACATTTCTACAGGTGAATTTTTTGTTGCCGAAGGAGATTCCGATTATATCGACAAGCTCCTCCAAACCTTCAAGCCTGCTGAGGTAATCTT
>JBEDAP010000020.1:0-3213 GCA_041177705.1 Bacteroidota bacterium | reverse complement strand
CAGCGGGGATATTACCAGATCAAATTACCAAAGTACTTCTTTCTCATTTGCACAAGGATCATATAGGCGGTGTTGTGTTGAAAACGGAACAGGGGTTTCAACCCGCCTTTCCAAGTGCTACTTATTATGTGCAGGCAACTGAATTGGAACATGCACTCTCTCATACTGGCGCTTCTTACACTGCTCCAATAGTTTCCTGGCTCTCTTCCTATTCAAATACTAAAATTCTAGCTGGTTCAGCATTTATTGACGGATACATTGAGTGCCAGTTGACGGGTGGTCATTCCCGCTTTCACCAGGCTATTTGGATTCGAGAGGGAGCGTCTATTCTGTTTTATGGTGGTGACGAAGCGCCTCAGTTACAACAAATGCGTCACCGCTTTGTGGCGAAGTATGATTTTGATGGCAAGCGCGCAATGGAATTGCGGCAAGAGTGGTGGAAAAAAGGAGAGGAAGAGAATTGGACCTTTCTTTTCTATCATGATGTAAAGCACCCAACGTTCTCTTTTTCATCCAACAATTAAAAGTCTCTCGGTGGTGGGGGTGGCCCCATTCTTCCTGGGCCTTTTCTATTTTTCATTCTTTCACTCTGTATTTCACGAAGTGTTCGGATAAAATCTTCTTGTAAGTCATAAATCTGCAAAACTCGTCCCTCTCCTACGATGGGAGCAAACTCTTTTCGATATCTGATTTGAAGTTCAATGATTTGTTGACGACTCAGCAAACGGTCTTCTCTGTTTTTTCGAAGTGTTTGTTGAAATTCTTTTTGATACTTCGCATAAACAGGGCCGAAGGCTTCTCTTTCTCGCTCTGTCAATCGCATTCTCTTTTGAATGAACAGATTCATTTTTTCAGGAATTCTGTCTCCCAGTGGAGGCTGTGCTAATGTGGTTTGCAGAAGTCCCCAGCAAAATAAAGTGAGGATAATTAAATATCTCATGGTGTATTAGTAGAGATTTCGTTTAAAAATGAACTTAACTCTTCGGTAGGAATTTCTTTTACTAACTGTGCAATTTCTTTATTGTCTATCGCGGCAACGCTTGGTGTGGTAGTTTGAATCGGCGCATTTGATTGAATAAACTCGGACAGAATTTCTTCGCTTAAATTGGTGACTTCTTTTTTCACCCATTTAGTAGTGTCTGCTGCACTTTCATTTTGTTGGCGGGCAGTAAAAAAATAGAGACTTGCAAATAAAATCCCACAAACGCATGCCGCTGCGGCAACTGTCAACCAACCCTGTTTGCTCAGATAGAATAGAGGGGCTTGTTTTTTTACAGATTGACGATGAATTTGCTGTACTATCGATGCAGACAGGTTTTCAAAATAATTGGTAGGTACCTGATAAGGTACGCTAATGCCAGCAGGAAGACCTGGAGCAATCTCTTTTAGTTCATT
Source organism: Bacteroidota bacterium (assembly GCA_041177705.1). Classification (GTDB taxonomy): domain Bacteria; phylum Bacteroidota; class Bacteroidia; order Chitinophagales; family Chitinophagaceae; genus Pollutibacter. The sequence goes on along the minus strand of JBEDAP010000020.1, from coordinate 1,818 downwards.
CTGTATCGTTTCTTTTTCGTTCATGTTCTTGTATAAGACAAATTAAAAAATAGGCGGTTTAATGATTCAGTAAATAGTCTTCAATTTTTTTTGCGGCATGATGATAGCTGGCTTTTAAAGCTCCTTCACTGGTTCCCAACACTTTACTCATTTGTTCATAGGGCATCTCATCATAGTAGCGGAGGGTAAAAACAAGACGTTGTTTTTCAGGTAACTGTTGAATGGCAATCTGAAGTTTCCACTCTAACTTTTGGGCATCAAAATGATCGTCTCCTTTAATCCGTTCTGCCAGTCCTTCTTCTTGTTCTATTGAGTGCGCTTTTAGCTTTCTTTTTTGTTGGTCTAAAAAACTCAAACATTCATTCGTCGCAATTCGGTACATCCAGGTAAATAATTGACTGTCTTCTCTGAATTTTTCCAGTCCGTTCCATACGCGGATAAAAATATTTTGAACAACATCATTAGCATCTTCATGTGATACGACCATTCTTCGGACATGCCAATAAATGCGTTGCTGGTATTTTTCTACCAATGCAGTAAAAGCAGCTTCTTTGGTGTCAAGCTGACGAAAGCGAAAGAGAATTTCTTGGTCAGAGTGGTGGGTCATGTACCGGTTAGCGGTTAGACCTTGAAGATACGATGGAGTTTAACCCTTGCGCTGAATCGCTTTTTCTGCTGCAGCCACAATATCGGGAACATCCAGGCCATATTTTTTCAAGAGTTGCGCTGGTGTTCCACTTTCTCCAAATGTGTCTTTTGTTCCTACGTATTCAATCGGCACCGGACAATGTTTGGCTGCTACTTGTGCAATGGAGTCACCCAGTCCTCCAATAATATTGTGCTCTTCGGCTGTAACCGCGCAACCCGTTTTTTGGAGAGAAGCAATCACAGCAGCTTCATCGAGTGGTTTGATCGTATGAATATTGATTACTTCGACACTGATTCCTTTTTCTTCCAATTGAATGCCAGCTTGGATTGCATTCCAAACCATATGGCCACAGGCAAAAATGCTGATATCTGTTCCTTGTGAAAAATGCTGCGCCTTTCCTATTTCAAAGGGAAGGGTGGATGTGAAAATGGGCCAGGATGGACGACCAAATCGTAAATAAACAGGTCCTTGATAAAGTGCAATTGCTTCGGTTGCTGCTTTTGTTTGTGCATAATCACAAGGGACGACTACAGTCATACCTGGAAGCATTTTCATGAGTCCGATATCTTCCAAAATCTGGTGTGTCGCACCATCTTCTCCCAGTGTAAGTCCTGCATGTGAGGCACAGATCTTTACATTCTTTTCACTGTAAGCCACACTCTGACGAATTTGATCATATACTCTTCCGGTAGAAAAGTTTGCAAAGGTGGTGGTGAAAGGAATCTTACCTCCAATCGTGAGTCCCGCTGCTACGCCAATCATATTAGCCTCTGCAATTCCGCATTGAATAAAACGATCAGGAAATTCTTTCATGAACTGATTCAGTTTCAAAGAACCTGCCAGATCTGCGGTAAGCGCAACGATGTTTGGATTTTTACGTGCTGCTTCTACGATGCCATCTCCGAAGCCGCTACGCGTATCTTTATTTCCGGTGGATTGGATTGCTTTTAACATGGTCACAAAAGTAGGAGTTCAAGTTGGAGTTATCAATTGAAAACAGTCTGTCCGGCTTTTAATTCTTGTTCCCATTTCCAGGCTGTAGACATGATGTCTTCCAGCGAGTACTTGGCCTGCCAGCCTAGCACTTTTTGGGCCCGGTCATTGTTGGCATAAATAGCAATGACGTCTCCCGAACGGCGTGGTCCGATTGCATAGTTGAGAGCAACACC
>JBEDAP010000019.1:0-6224 GCA_041177705.1 Bacteroidota bacterium | reverse complement strand
TGGTTCTCAAAGGAACCGAGGTTCTAAAAAACAATTGGTTTTTCCTTTTTGTGGATGCTATGAAGGAGATGAATATTCCTGTCATTGGCTTTGAAGTTTTAAAAAACTACCGATTCAATACAGCAAAACCACGAACTCGAATTCATATAAGCAATGGCATTGATTGGTTTGATGCCAAAGTAGATGTTTTATTTGGAGATCAGCGCGTCACCATTGAAGACATTAAAAAAGCCTTAACACAGAAGCAGCAGTTCGTTCAATTGGGAGATGGTACACTGGGCATACTCCCTGATGAGTGGTTGAAGAAATATTCATTGTTGTTCAAGGTTGGCGAGGGTAAGCAAAATCAGTTGCGTTTATCAAAATACCATTTGAGTATAATTGATGAACTGTATAATGAGATTGATGAGACAGAAGTGATGATCAAACTTGAAGAAAAGTATGATCGTTTGAGATCATTCAATCGTATCAATGAAGTCAATCCACCCAGGGACTTGGAGCATATCCTTCGCCCCTACCAAGTTGCAGGGTATCATTGGTTGAATTATCTCAATGAAGTAGGTTGGGGTGGTATACTGGCCGATGACATGGGTTTGGGTAAGACTGTGCAAGCATTGTCATTTTTACAACTCTTCAAGGAACAGAATGTGAACATGACTTCGTTGGTGGTTTGCCCAACTACATTGATGTTCAACTGGGAAAATGAGATCAAGAAATTCACCCCCAAGCTTTCTTACATGATCCACCATGGAGGAGATCGACAAAAAAATAAAAAAATATTTGAAAATCATGATGTAATCATTACAACATATGGTACGCTTCGAAGTGATATCAAATTTATGTTAGAAGCGAATTTCGATTATGTTGTATTGGATGAATCGCAAGCCATTAAGAACCCTCAAAGCAAGGTGACCAAAGCAGCTTCTTTGTTGAATGCAAAAAATCGACTCTGCATGAGCGGTACACCCTTGCAGAACAATACGTTTGATATTTATGCTCAAATGAATTTCCTCAATCCAGGTATGTTGGGAAGCGTGGAATACTTTAGGAATGAATTTGCAACACCCATTGATAAGTTTGGAGAGAAAGAGCATAAAGAGCATTTAAAAAAATTACTTTATCCATTTATTCTTCGAAGAACCAAGGAGCAGGTAGCTAAAGATCTTCCTGAAAAAACGGAAACAATTCTTTTCTGTGAAATGGAAGAGGAGCAGCGTAATATTTATGATGCCTATCGAAATGATTACCGTGATAAAATCATGGGAGTTATCAAAGAACAAGGGATTGATAAATCACAATTGACCATTTTACAGGGGTTGATGAAACTCAGGCAGATTTGTGATTCACCTGCGATAATCAAAGAGCAGGAGCCACTGCCCAATGCTTCTGTGAAATTAGAAGAATTGGCCAGGGAGATCACCGAAAATATTGGCAATCACAAAGCACTAGTCTTTTCTCAGTTCTTAGGTATGCTGGCTTTGATCAAAGAGAAATTGGTAGAGCTGGGAGTAAAGTTTGAGTATTTCGATGGTAGTACCACCGCACAGGAAAGAGAGCGTGCCATTCAGTCTTTTCAAAACGACAACGATGTACGCGTCTTTTTAATATCATTGAAAGCAGGAGGTGTGGGTTTAAATTTAACTGCAGCGGATTATGTATATATCGTAGATCCTTGGTGGAATCCAGCTGTTGAGCAACAAGCTATTGATCGAACGCATCGTATTGGGCAGACTAAAAATATTTTTGCCTATCGAATGATTTGTAAAGATACCATCGAAGATAAAATATTACAATTGCAAGAAAAGAAAAGAGCCTTGGCTAAAGACTTGGTATCCGACGATGATGGATTTGTAAAAACACTTACCAAGGAAGACGTGGAGTATCTATTTAGTTGATTTGTTTATAGGGAATTGGCAATTGTTTTAAAGCTGACAAACATAGTGGCCAATACAACACCGATACCGAAGAGTTGTAACCATTTGGGATGAATGTACGATCCAACAATTTTTGGACTGAAAGAAGCACGAATGATCACGAGAAGTGCAAAGGGCAATACAAATCCATTTAGAGCGCCAACAGCAACAAGTGTTTTAACAGGCTTACCGATGGTAACGACGATAAGCAGAGAAATCAATACGAATGCGGATAGCCATATTTTTTCATTTTTTACGGATAGCACGGAGTAGGATTTAAGAAATGAAATGGATGTATAAGCGGACCCAACTACGGATGTTATTGCCGCACTCCACATGACAATTCCAAAAATTAAATAACCGATATCACCTGCTGCCAATTGAAATACAGATGCCGCAGGATTGTTGCTATCCAATTGCAGTCCCATTTCCACTACACCCAAAGCGGCTAAAAATAAAAGAATGCGCATGATGGATGCCAATACGATTGCAGTTACGGCAGACTTTTTTACAACATGTAGATTCTTCTCTCCTGTTAGTCTCCCATCAATCAACCGATGAGCTCCGGCAAAGCTGATATATCCTCCCACTGTGCCACCTACAAGTGTTATGATAGCCATCCAATCAATTTTTTCTGGAACTATAGAATGTTGTATCGCTTTTGTCACTGGCGGGTTGGATGCAAATACAACATATATGGTTAGTGCAATCATAACCATGCCCAATACTTTGGCAAAAAGATCCAGCCAGCTAAGCGACTTTTTTTGAAAAAATAAGAGCAATGCAATACCTGCACTTATTGCAGCGCCCCATTCAGTTGACCAACCTGTTATGACATTGATGCCGAGACCGGCACCTCCTAAATTTCCGGTGTTGAAAGCCAGTCCTCCGATAACGATGAGAAAAGTCAATATGGCTCCAGACCCTTGAATGACTTTGTTGGATAGTTCCTGTGCTCTTAATCCGGTTAAGCACAAAATCGACCAAATATTAAGCTGCGCACCTATATCGAGGATTATAGACATGAGAATGATAAATCCAAAGCTGGCTCCCAGCATTTGTGTGAATACGGCAGTTTGTGTGAGAAAGCCCGGACCGATTGCAGAGGTTGCCATTAAAAATGCTGCAGCCAAAAGAGGTGATCCTGATTTCAAAACGTTCAATTTCATGTTCAGGATTTAATTTGAAAGGGTATGGATTCGATTGCATTTCTTAATGCTTTAGCAAACTGGACTGCATGAGGCCCATCTCCATGTAGGCAAATGGTATCTGCAACAATGGGAATAGAATTTCCTGAATTGCTAATCACCGATTGGTATTGAAGCATATGCAATACCTGATTCACCGCCTCCTCTTCCTTTTCAATGAGAGCATTGGGTGAGGATCTGGGTGTTAGCAATCCTTTTTCAGTATAGGTTCTATCTGCAAAGACTTCATTATAGAATGGCATCCCCCGTTTTTCAGCTTCCTGTTTTGAAATGCTATTGGCCAATCCGTATATGATAAGTGAACTATCAAAATCTTCTATTGCACGTGCAATAGCTGCTGCAATGACTGGATTTATTGCAGCGTCATTGTATAGCGCTCCGTGAGGTTTTACGTGGTGCAGCTTAACTCCCATATCGGAAGCGATTTCATTTATTTTTGATATTTGTTTGTAAACACATGCATAAATTTCTTCTTCGCTCATGGGGATACTTACCCTTCCAAAATGAATCCGATCCGGGTAGGAAGGGTGAGCACCAACGGCTACATTGTATTTTCTTGCTAAAGCGATTGTTTTGCTCATGGTGGATTCATCACCCGCATGTTCACCGCAAGCAATGTTTGCAGAGCTGATTAAGGGCATAATCGTTTCTTCATGGGGCATACCCTCTCCCATATCACAGTTCAAATCCACGAAAGATTTCATCTCAACAAGTTAAAGATTTTGAGGGGATTGAAACACTTCAATTTTTTTCATACATTCAATCCATGAACACCAGAAGAAAATTTATACAATCTGCAGCATTGGCCTCAACCGGGGTGCTTGTCAGCAAATCTTTTGCATTTAATATTGTAGATCGAAATCGAATACAGGATGATCTTATTATTGGGCATAATGGATATCGGTATAAAGTAGACAAGGCCTGGGCTAAAGTAAATTCCTCAACTCACCCTGTTATCAATTGCCATGAAATGGTTCAAGATAGCAAGGGGCGCTTATTCATGGTAGGCGATGATGTTCACAACAACATACTTGTGTTTGATAAGTCGGGTAAACTATTGGGCGCCTGGGGGCATTCATTTCCTGCTGGGCATGGGCTGACTATCAGCAAGGAAAATGACGAAGATTTTTTATTGATTGTTGACAATGGTTTTTACAGTGATGCTTCCGGTAAAGGGAAATCGCAACATGGCAATGTAGTGAAGACGGATCTTAAGGGGCGCATCATTTTTTCATTGGCACAACCCCATACGATTGGTGTTTATAAGGATGAGGACAGATATTTCCCAACCGAGACCGCTGTAGCTCCGAACGGGGATATTTATGTAGCGGATGGCTATGGTTCTGATTATATTCTTCAGTTTGATAGCCGGGGACGATTTATTAGAAAGTTTGGTGGGCACAACAATGAAAATCCTGAACATAACCTACGAAATGCTCATGGAGTAGTTGTAGATACAAGAGATAAATACAATCCGGTTCTCATATGTACTTCCCGCGAAGAGTGTTGCTTTAAAGTTTATACGTTGGACGGTAAATACTTAACTCGAATTGATACACCAGGAATGTATGTATGTAGACCCGTTATACACGGGGATAAATTATATGCCGGAGTTTGTTGGTCGAAAGATAAAGATGGTAAGCGTAATGCTGATACAGGATTCCTTACCATTTTGGATTCAAAGAATAAAGTTATTTCCAGCCCGGGTGGCACTGCTCCAGTTTATCAAAACGGAGTTTTGCAATCTACATTCCAGGATGCATCCAAAGTATTCAATCATGGGCATGATGTTTGTATCGACGAAGATGAAAGTATTTATGTTTGTCAGTGGAATGCGAATAAGACCATGCCGGTTAAGTTGAGTAGGGTTTAGTGGGGGTGATATACGAGGGAATAGTGAAAACGCAAGGGAATAGTGGGGGTGATATTTTATACGTTTAATTAAATAATAAAGGAATGGAAGCAAGTAAAGTGGATATGTTCATGTTAGCCAATGCAAAGTTTTTTGAGAGTCATCAATTGTATTCCGTTCGGGATCGGCTTATTCAAATGGATGATTCTAAATGGGGAATTTTACAATCTATTCAGTTTAAAGATCCTACGTTGAGTATCATTGTATCGATATTGGCAGGTCTTTGGGGCATTGATCGTTTTATCATTGGTGATACTGGTTTGGGGATTGCTAAATTACTTACCTGTGGCGGCTTGGGTATCTGGGTTGTCGTAGATTGGTTTTTAATCATGAGCCGAACACGTGAAAAAAACTTTACTCTTTTTCAGCAGATTGTGGCGTGATGAGTGAATTGAAGAAGTTTTATTGTTTCATGGGTTCTTTTTTTCTAATTGCCATAAGTTGGATTAGCTGGAATTATTTTTGTTTACTCTACGCCAAGCCTGGAATTGAAATCTGTATTTTAAAGCGGACAGTTGGACTTGCCTGTCCCTCTTGCGGAACAACAAGATCTATATTGCATATTCTACATGGGGATCTTATTTCAGCATTCTTTTTCAATCCTTTGGGGATTGTTCTTTTTCCGGGTATTGTGCTAATGCCTTTTTGGGTCTTTTATGATTACTGGTATTCAAAAAGGACGTTATGGGGGACTTATCAGTACTTACTTCAGAATTTTCAAAACAAAAAATTCATATTTATTGTTATTGTATTGATTTTACTCAATTGGTTTTGGAATATTCAAAAGGGGATTTAATTTGATATAAAGACTTGAATAGATGAGAGCTGCACATCTGTTTCTTTTGCTTACAATGCTGATCTTAAACAGCTGTTCCTGTGAATCCCGTTTATCCCAATTGAAGCAATGGGTTGGGGTAAAAGAAATAACGGAAGATCTGGATCAGCAGCTTGGTGATATTTTCTGGGAATCCTACAGTGCTGAAATGGTTGAAGTCAAGGACTTAAAAGCAGTTGAGCCTATTCAGCAAATGGTTCGTAAGCTTTGTTCATCCAACGGCATAAATACTGAATCCATCCAAGTGCATGTAGTTGAGAACAAAGAAATAAATGCATTTGCCATGCCGGGTAGGCATTTGGTTGTACATACGGGGTTAATTCAATTTGCGGATCATAAAGAAGAAATAGCAGGGG
>JBEDAP010000018.1:0-6327 GCA_041177705.1 Bacteroidota bacterium | reverse complement strand
TTTTCAATCACCATATTTCTAAAATTATCTCCCAGTGTAAGAGTTCCTTTGATATGGATTGTTGCTGTATCTCCTAACATTTGAAGTTGTCGACCTTGGGTAGTATCCATTTGCGACGGATTAAGATTGCATTTTCCGGACACTTCAAGATTACCATTCACCAGAATGTTCCCATTGAGCGTAGAGTTGAAGGTGGCACTATCTCCTATGTTGAAATCGCCCCACAAGGTCAAATTCCCAACTCCGCTTCCGTTGTATGTTTTTTTTAGAGTTCGAGTTGAATTTAAAACCAGTGTTCCAAATTGTCTACCCGATATCGATATGGTATAGCCCGCCGAGCCGGGTACATCAAACTCGAATATGCCTTTGTTATTAGACGGCCCAGCAGTAAGAGCGGCAATTAAACTGGCATTTCCCCGTAATGTTCTGTGAATGTATTTACCCTCGTTGCCAATCCAGAATTTCCCAGACAGAACAATAGGATTTCCAGACGAAGCTCCAGATTGATTGATGAGTGTGCCATTTGGATGGATGGAAATGGAATTTCCTTTACTCAACACAGATAGGGCTGGATTTTGAGAGTTGTTGGTTGGGATTTCCAATGTAATGCGTAATGCATTTGATGGTTGAATGGTTAAGGCATGGACTACAATGGATGTTGTATCTGTAACCCAAATGAAAATATCTTTCTGGAAAATGCTGTTGTCAATGACAACACTATCTGTTGATAGAGGGAGCCCATCGGGATACCAGTTTTTAGCATTATTCCATAAGCTGTCATTTCCCTCTCCATCCCATTTTTTCTGGCCCCATGAATTGCTGTATGCACATACTAAAATCCAAATCCAAATCCATCCCCCCTTCTTCATACCTTAATTTTATAGCGCAATACTAACAGGATGGTAAAAGAGGAACAAGGTTTTTCCAACCGATTTTGATGTTATTTAAACGAGTTCATGTAATCTTGCATTTGAAATGATTGCCATCGTAAAGAAAGAATTGGGACAGTTTTTCTCAGGCTTACTGGGTTACCTTACTATCGGTATCTTTCTTTTACTCATGGGCTCCTTTGTTTTTCTCTTTCCTGAGTCTAATGTTTTGGATGCTGGGTATGCCAATTTGGATGTTTTTTTTGATCGTGCTCCTTTCATTCTTCTTTTCTTGATCCCGGCTATTACCATGAAGAGTTTTAGTGAAGAGTTTAAATCCGGCACCTTTGAAATATTACGAACCACTCCATTGAGTTCAGTACAATTGGTAACAGGAAAATTTCTAGCAGCTTTGCTTCTAACTTGGATTGCGCTTGCGTTTACTATTGTTTATCCTTTTACCATATCTTATTTATCTACAGAAGGTATAGATACGGGTGCTATTCTGGCCTCTTACGTAGGACTTATGCTGTTGTGTGCTGTTTATGTTTCAATTGGGCTTTTTACGAGTAGTTTGTTTGTCAATTCTGTTGTTTCTTTTTTAACCAGTGCTTTATTCTGCTTTCTGTTGTATGCCGTATTTGGGTCTATCGCCCAAATTCAATCACTTGAAATGGGATTGGGCTATTATATTTCACTTTTAGGAATCCAGTTTCATTATGAAAATATGAGCCGGGGTTTTGTACATGTGCGCGACCTCGTGTATTTTATTTCAGTTGCTTTCTTTTTTGTATATCTGACAGTCCATAAAGTAAAAAACCGTTGAAGATGGAAAAGTTTCGAATGCATCTTCGCAAATGGATTTTGCCTTTAACGGTTGTTTTAGCGCTAAATGTTTTGAGTGGGTTTATCCATTTTGGATTTGATTTAACGGCTGAGAAACGTTTCACATTAACGCCTTCTACTGCTGCATTGGTTGGTTCGCTGAAGGAACCCATGAAACTTACTGTTTTTTTGGAAGGGGATTTACCTGCCGGATTTAAAAAGCTTGCCGTTGCTGCAAAAGATTTATCCAATTCCTTTGGTTCTTTAAGTCAGGGTCAATTTCGAATTGAATTCATCCGTCCCGGTGATGGCATGAATGAGGAAGATAAAGCCGTTTTTTTTGATTCACTGCAACGGATGGGCATCAATCCAACCAATGTAAAAGCTCAGCTTAAAAAAGGGGAAGAGCGCAAAGAAACACTTGTATTTCCTGGTGCTATTTTATCCAGTGCCAAGGGACAAATTGGTATTGATTTTTTGGAGGGGCAAAGTCATGTGAATGGATTGGAATCTTTAAACAATGCAGAAGCTTTGCTTGAATATAAGATTGCAAAAGCAATGGTGATGCTGGGAAGAGAGGAGCGGCCCCGCATTGCCTATTTGACAGGAAATGGTGAACCACTGGATTTGGAGGTTTATGATTTGATTGAAAACGTTTTACGTAAAGACTACTCTTTTAATATTCTCCCTATCGATAGTGTAGCTATTATTCCCAATCAATTTGATGTAATTGTTGTGGTTAAGCCAAGTAAAGCGTTTTCAGCATCTCAAAAATTGAAGTTGGACCAATACGTGATGCATGGTGGGAAAATTTTATGGGCTCTTGATAATTTATATGCAAGTTTAGATAGTCTGCAAAACAGCCAAGGTTCCTTTGTAGCTTTTGATTTGGGATTGGAGTTGGATGATTTGTTGTTTAAATACGGTGCTCGACTGAATCGTGATTTGGTTCAGGATTTGGAATGCGATAAAATACCTTCCGTGGTAGGTAATGCGGGAGGCAAACCCCAAATTGAATTATTGCCCTGGCCGTATGCGCCTTTGTTGCGCAATGCGGGCGGGCATCCTATTTCCAAAAACTTAGACTTTGTATTAACGTCCTTTCCTCAATCGATCGATACAGTAGATGCTCTGGGTATTCAAAAGTCGATTATCCTTTCCACCTCTACATATTCCCGCTCTTTGCAAACACCGGCATTAGTCGAATGGAATAGCATTCAGCGGGAAGAAGATTTGAAGATGTTTTCCAAGTCAGCCATTCCTGTTGGACTTCTTTTAGAAGGTCGATTTAGGTCGCTTTATTCCAATCGAATTGGATCTGCTGAACTTACCATGCTTCAATCCAGTGGACAGCCTTTCAAGTCCCAGTCTGAAGGAGGAAGCGCAATGGTTATTCTCAGCGATGGAGATATTTTACTCAATCCGGTAACACAAAGCGAAGGTCCCATTCCCATGGGCTCCAACGCATATACCAAGCAGCAATTTGGGAATAGGGACTTGGCTGCGAATATTCTATTTTATTTAACTGGAGGCGAATCCATCATGAGCGCCAGGTCTAAGACATATCAGCTTCGGTTGTTGGATTTGGAAAAATTGGAATCAGATAAGCTCATGTGGCAATTGGTCAATTTGGTCGTACCCATTCTGATTTTATGTATCCTGTTTTTTGTTAACCAAGCTATTCGGAAAAAACGATATACTTGATCCGCTCATTCAGGCACCTCGAATTGTCTATCTTTGCTATCTCTAATATATAGGCATGACGGTTGATCAAATCACATATCTCACTTTTGGTATTGTTTTAATGGCTGCTTTGGTACTTGATTTAGGCTTGATGAGTAAGCGGAACACTTCTATTTCGATTAAAAAAGCTTTGTACCAAACTATTTTTTGGGTTGGTCTTTCTATAGCATTTTGTTTGTTTCTCTGGTTTGAAAAATCATCGTTGGTTGCAACGAAATATTTTACGGCCTATTTGATGGAGTGGTCGTTGAGCATCGATAATATCTTTGTATTTATTCTGATATTCACGTATTTCAAAGTCAAAGAGAACGATGCTGCCCGTGCATTATTGATTGGGATACTGTTAGCGATTGTCTTTAGAATAATTTTTATTGCATTGGGTATTGAACTCATCAATAAGTTTCACTGGATTCTCTATGTGTTTGGATTCTTTTTGGTTTATACCGGGTATAAACTCTTTTTTAAGAAAGATGAGGCTGAGTTCGATCCGGGTGAAACTAAAATTTATAAAGTTATCAATTCATTTTTCCGAGTCAGTGCCCTAGAGCCCAATGGCAGATATTTTATCAAGCTACATGGGAAAATTTATCTGACCAATTTATTTGTTGTGGTGCTGATGTTGGCCGCTGTTGACGTAGCATTTGCGTTAGATTCCATTCCTACCGTAGTTTCGCTGGTTCGGGAAAAAGCTACGGATGCCTTTACGTCGGATGACATCTTGGTGATATACTCATCCAATATTTTTGCTGTATTGGGACTTCGTTCGTTGTTCTTTTTACTGAAGGGAGCTGTGGATCAGTTCGATTATTTACAGCAAGGGATCGCTATTGTTTTGATATTTATTGGGATTAAAATGCTCATTGAATATTTTGGGATTCATATCGATATTTTAATTTCATTGGGTGTGATTGTATTGTGCTTAACGGGCTCTGTTTTGTACTCCATTCGAGTGAAGCGGCAAAAACCGCATCCAGAAATTTAAGACATGATCGGGTATTCTATTTTCGATCTCGTAGAAATTACTGAAGCTGAATTGCAGGGTGCTGGAGAGCCTTGTATTATAGAACAACTTTTAATAGACAGTAGGAAGTTAACTTTCCCCCAATCTACTTTGTTTGTTGCATTAAAATCTTCGTCTCGCGACGGACATCAGTTTATTTCTCAACTCTATGAGCAAGGTGTTCGAAATTTTATGGTTACGGATTTTCCTTCTTGGGAAGCCTATCCATTGGCAACATTTTTAAAAGTCAAGGATTCATTAGAAGCCCTACAAGCGATCGCTGCTTACCATAGAGAAAAATTTTCTTACCCGGTAATTGGAATAACCGGGAGCAATGGTAAAACCATTGTAAAAGAGTGGATCCATTATTTACTGCAGGGTGTAAAACACAGTGTTAGAAGTCCCAGAAGCTTTAACTCGCAGCTAGGAGTTCCACTGAGTGTGTGGCAGATGAATGATCAATACGATTTAGCCATTTTTGAAGCTGGAATTTCCAAGTTGGGTGAAATGAAGAGATTGGAAAGAATCATCCAACCCACATTGGGATTGATTACCAATATTGGAGATGCACATGCCGAAGGGTTTTCAAGCATAGAGCAGAAGTTGAATGAGAAACTCGGACTTTTTGACCAAGTTAAAGGCTTGATCTATTGCAGTGATCAGGATTTGGTTTCTCAGGCTGTTGCAATGAAATTCAATTCTACATCAACCAGACTTTACGATTGGGGCAGAAGAGATAGCTGTTTTGTGCAATTGCTTCAAGTCAATACCGAAAATGGGAATACCACATGTTTGGTGAGGACTCAAAACAAGGAGTATCGATTTTCAATACCCTATGTTGATGCGATGGCGCTTGAAAATGCCATGCACGCATTTACCTGTGCAGCGGCATTGGGACTTGAAGGCTTGATTTTGGAACAATTTGAATCGCTTCCGCCATTGCAAATGCGTTTAGAAGTTAAAAAGGGAATAAATGGGTGTTTGATTGTTAACGATGCATACAATGCTGATTTAACCGGCTTGATCAGTGCTTTGGACTTTATGGGATTGCAATCTGCCTCGATGGATAGGGTAGTTATTTTGTCTGATGTTTCTGGAGTGTCCTCCCATGCAGAACAAGCCTATGCTCAAATCGCCTCTCATTTACGTTTACATGACATCAATAAGTTATTTGCTGTTGGAAAGCAATTTTCTGAATACAGACATTTTTTTTCTGAAATCAAAGAAGCTTATTTTTTTGATAGAACTGATGAATTGACCCATGCGCTGCGTAAGTCGCACTTCACAAAAGAATTGATTTTAATCAAAGGACAGCGAAGTTTTGAGTTTGAGCAACTGATGAAGTTCTTTGAACTTCAAACACACCAAACTCGATTGGAAGTGGATTTGGCTGCTATTTCACACAATCTCCGACAATACAAATCGGGCTTACCTCCTGAAACACAATTGATGGTGATGGTGAAAGCGTTTTCGTATGGAGCTGGAAGCTTTGAAATAGCACATTTGTTGCAGTTTCATGGGGTGCAGCAGATGGCAGTAGCCTATGTAGATGAAGGAGTTGAATTACGGAAAATGAGTATTCATATGCCTATCATGGTTATGAATACCGATGCCAAGTCGTTTTTACAAGCTCTAGATTATAATTTGGAGCCTGAGTTGTATTCATTGGATATCATTGAGAAGCTTCATCAATTTTTGGATGAGCAGGGTGTTCGCTTCTTTCCGGTACACATTAAATTGGATACGGGTATGCATCGTTTGGGTTTAAATGAAGAAGATGTAACGGTATTTATTGAACGGTATGCTTCCAGTTCTCGTTTTCGCATTAAAACTGTATTTACTCATTTGGTGGCAGCTGAAAATCCTCAGCACGATGGATTTACAAAAATG
>JBEDAP010000017.1:0-2748 GCA_041177705.1 Bacteroidota bacterium | reverse complement strand
TTTGTTGTGCAAAAGCATGATTCAACCCTAAGATCAACAGAGACAACAGCAATGAAAATTTTACCTTGTTTAACATTTAGAGGCTTTTCAGCTAAAAAGTAAAACACAAAGCTAGTCAACTTGTTTGCTCTATGGATAGATAATTTATAGTATATTGAATACCAATTTATTACGTTTTTAAATGGCTGTCTTTTTCAATAAAACCGCATATTTAGTTCTGCTATCACTTGCCATTCAAACCTACGGATTTGGACAGTTGGACGTGGTAAGTAAAAGTTCTTTGTTTCGGCGTCAGCTTTCAGCAGGCAAGGAAGAGGGGTTGGTTGAGTTGAAAAGAATGATCCCATCCATTCGATACGATTTGAGGTATGCAACTCAACAAAATTTTACTGGCAAACGGCTATATCCCCCGAATTCTCAATTCAGCTTTTTAAGATTGACAGCTGCAAAAGGGTTGCAATCTGTTGCAGAAGATTTATCCAAACAAGGACTAGGCATTGTTGTATGGGATGCTTATCGCCCCTATCGAGTAACGGTTAAGTTTTGGAAACTCATTCACGATGAACGTTATGTTGCCAATCCTTCCAAGGGCAGCGGACACAATCGAGGCATTGCCATTGACCTAACTTTATACGACTTGAAATCTGGTATCCTTTTGGATATGCCCACTGATTTTGATGATTTTTCGGAAAAAGCCCATCACGGATACCCTAACCTAACACCTTTACAAATTAAGAACAGGGAAATTTTAAAATACACGATGGAGAAATATCATTTTATCTCTTTTGATACCGAATGGTGGCATTATTCCTGGCCCGATCCCAAGAAATATTCAATTCTTGATCTCAGCTTCGATGAACTTAGTAAATTGGATGATGCTTCTGAAAAATAAAATAATCATTGTAGCTGGAGGCAGTTCCGGAATTGGAATGGCATCCTGCGATCATTTTCTAAAGCAAGGTGCCAAGGTACTTTCGATAGGTTTATCGGATGTCTCAACACACTCTGTAGACCATGAAAATTGGATCATGCAAACCGGTGATTTGGGCTTGGAAAAAACCATGAATGATGCCATTGAAACGTGCATAAAAAAATGGGGAAGCATTGATGGTCTATTTCATGTTGCAGGAGGTAGTGGAAGATCATTTGGTGATAGCCCCTTGCATGAAATCACAACAGAAGGTTGGCAAAAAACTCTATCCATAAATTTGGAGTTGGTCATGAAGACCAATCGGGCAATGCTCAACTTTTTCATCAACCAAAAAAAGAAAGGATCGATTGTAAACCTGTCTTCGGTATTATCGCATCATCCCTCTCCACATTTTTTTTCAACGCATGCATATGCAGCCGCTAAAGCAGGAATAACCGGACTATCTCTATCTGCTGCTGCGTATTATGCACCCTATGATATTCGGATCAATGTTATCTCACCAGGATTAACGGATACTCCTATGGCAAAAAGAGCCATGGAAAATGAATCCATTCAACAATTTCTAAAAACCAAGCAACCATTGGATCAAGGAAGAGCGGGCAAGCCGGATGAAGTAGCGGCCTTAGCAGCTTTTTTACTTTCGGATCAATCTAACTTTATTACTGGACAAAACATCTGCGTAGACGGCGGATGGTCGATCAGCGAGGGACAATACCATGAATGAAATCAATACCTATTTAGAAAAAAGTGCCGCCATATTGAATGCAGTTAAACTGCAGCAAGATAAAATGGAAGAAGCGGCCAATTGGTTTTCAGAAACCATTCTTGCTGGCAGAATGGTTCATGTATTTGGATCCGGCCATAGCCGAATCATGGTAGAAGAAATGTGGCCTCGCTACGGTTCATTTCCAGGCTTCAATCCCATTGTTGAATTGTCGCTTACTTTTCACAATTTAGTTGTGGGCGCAAACGGTCAACGTCAAGCTATGTTCTTGGAAAATGTAAGTGGCCTGGCCGATCGAATACTTCGAAATTTTACACTATCTCCAACAGACACGGCCTTAATCATATCATCCGGAGGAACCAATATTGTTCCCATTGAGATGGCTGAATTGTTTCAAAAAAATGGGATAAAGGTTGTGAGTATTCTTTCAGAAGCTCATTCCATAGCGAGTAAGAGCAAACGTGCGGATGGAAAAAAACTAAGTGATTTTTCAGATCTGATTTTGGATACCGGGGCACCGATTGGAGATGCTATGATCACGATCCCAGGTTTGGAAACACCGGTTTCACCTGGATCTACTTTGGGAGGAATTTTATTGATCAATTGCATCAAGGCCCGTGTAGCCGCAAAATTAACTGCAGCAGGAAAACCGCCTACGGTATTAGCTGCCTCCAATGTTGTGGGCGAACAGAAAGCAGTTGAATTATTTGAACGCGCTTACGATGAGCATGCCATGCGCTTGGCAAAATTGTATCAATTTGAAATAGAATAATATGCAACCTATTCCGATTAGAACGACTGTTGTTGGCAGCTACCCTTTTCCGGGTTGGTTAGAATTTTCAACACAAAACCTTCAAGCATTTGGTCCGGCAGACATCGAAGAGATGGCCGAAGATGCTGTAGTAGCTGCAATTCATGATCAAGTGCACGCTGGCTTGGATGTAATCACGGATGGCGAACAAACACGGTTTGATTTCAATCTTTCGTTTTATGGATTTATAAATGGTATTGAGCCGAATCATGCTGAAACCAGGAAATTTGGTCCCCCAGCACATGATCAACGCGGGAAGCACAGCATCGTAGATACGCTATC
>JBEDAP010000016.1:0-8219 GCA_041177705.1 Bacteroidota bacterium | reverse complement strand
ATCCAACCGTATGTATCGGCTACTGCACCGTCTTTGATGTTGGTTAGGATTTGCTTGATGGTATCGGCTACCGGCATCTTTGCGGGATCGAATTTCATCACAAAATCCTTGTAGCGAAGCTCTTCAATTTTGGCAATGGTAGCGGCTGTTCCAGCTCCAAATGCCTCGGTGAGGACTCCTTTTTTATAGGCCTCTACCAATTCATCAACTGAAATCTCTCTCTGTTCTACTGTCCAGCTTTGATCTTTGGCAACGGCAATCACACTATCCCGTGTTACCCCGTGCAGAATCGTTCCACTTTGCAAATCCGGTGTAATCACCTTGCCATCCACTACAAAAAATACATTCATGGTTCCACACTCTTGCACATACTTGTGTTCAAATGCGTCGGTCCACAACACCTGGTCATAGCCTTTTTGCTGAGCAACTGCCGTAGGATGCAAGGCAGCCGCATAATTTCCTGCTGTCTTGGCAAACCCTACTCCGCCAGGAACAGCACGCACAAACTGCTCTTCTACATAAATGCGCATGGGCTTGGGGTAATAAGGCCCCACAGGAGAAAGAATTATCATGAACAAATAGGTCAATGAGGGAGAAACACCAATCACCTGATCCGTTGCAAACATGAACGGCCTGATATACAAGGCATGGTCTTCCTGCTGGGGAATCCATTGATCTTCCACTTGCAACAATGCTTTCATCCCACCTAAAAAAATCTCTTCAGGAACTTCCGGCATCTCCATGCGCAATGCAGATCGATTGAATCGTTTCAAGTTTTCATCGGGACGAAACACAGCTGTTTCTCCTCCTTTCATACGAAAGGCTTTGATGCCTTCAAATATGGATTGACCATAGTGAATTGCAGCTAAGGAAGGATCAAATGAAATGGGACCGTATGGCACAATTTCGGGTGCTTCCCATTTTCCATGGGCATAACGCGCCACCAACATATGATCAGTAAAATTTTTACCAAAAGCCAAGTTGCTGAAATCAACCTGATCCTTTCTCGATTTGGCTACTTTGGTTACCTTTATCTCAGTTCCGGAAAGCATTTCAAAAAATTTTCACAAAGAAACGAAAAACAAGCTGGTCCTCAAAAGTAAAGTGCTGCATGAATTCACGTACTACGATCAAACTACCTCCTGCCCTACTCGCTGAACTCTACAAAAACGATTTGATTTTTGAAAGCCATTCGGAAGCTGATTCAACTGAATCTGATTCAACTGCTCATTCAGATACCCTGGTTTTAACATCAGTTACTTCGCCTGCCAATCAAGTATTCCTTGAAAATATTCTCAAAGCCTGCAAACTAAACCCCTCCACCATTCCCGTGGTGGTTGTTTCTAAAGAAAAGAAAACTGAACACACTGCACTGGAAGAGCAGTACCAGCCAAAAAGAGTATTGTTGTTTGAAGTGGAGCCACACGACATCAATCTGCCGATTCATTTTCCTCCGTTTCAGATTCAATCGTTCAACAACATTCAATTTCTTTGTTCTCCCTCGCTTTCTCAATTGGAAAGCGACAAGGAACTGAAAAAGAAACTCTGGCAAAGCCTCCAACATTTGTATGCATGAAAAAGCAATTCATTTTTGCATCCAATAATAAAAACAAAGCAGAAGAAATTAGATCCGTCCTGGGTGATGAATTTCGTATCATCACGTTGAAAGAAGCAGGAATCCATATCGATATTCCAGAACCTTATTTTACCTTGGAGGAGAATGCGGCTCACAAAGCCAGAACAATTTTTCAACTTACTGGAGAAAATTGTTTTTCAGAAGACAGTGGATTAGAAATCGAAGCATTGGGCGGAAGACCCGGCGTGCATTCAGCTCGGTATTCTGGAGCCGAAGCCAATTCTGAAAGCAACATGCAAAAAGTATTGAGTGAGCTTTCTGAAATTGAAAACAGGAAAGCACAATTCAAAACGGTGATCTTTCTGATTCTGAATGAAAAAGAATATCATTTTGAAGGGATATGCACCGGAATCATTGCAAAAGAAAAAGCAGGTGAAAAAGGATTTGGTTACGATCCAATCTTTATCCCGGATGGCAACACCAAAACATTTGCCGAGATGGACATGACTGAAAAAAATAAATACAGTCATCGAAAAAAAGCCACTGCCAAACTGATTGAATTTTTAAACCAAGAAACAAGCCATGAGAAAAAATAAAGTAGAGTCCCCCTATCCATTTGTGTTTTCAACTGAAATCGCTGTCCAAGTTGGAGATCTTAATTACGGTGGCCATGTGGGCAATGAACATTATTTGCTTTATGCTCAGGAAACGCGTATTCGGTTTCTTCAAACCTTTGGACATTCTGAAATGAAGTTTGGTCCTTATGGACTGGTATTGGCCGAAGCACATGTTGAATATTTTCACGAACTGTTTCATGGAGATAACATACACATTCAATTGGCCGTAAGTGCGCCAACCCGCGTAAGCTTTGATTGTTATTATAAACTATCCACTGAACGAAACGGATCAACCCTTGTGGCTGCACACATAAAAACGACCATGGTCTGTTTTGATTTCAATGAACGAAAAACCAAGTCCATACCACCTGAACTCAAAACCATGCTGATCAACTGTTCGGAAGGAAAATAAAAACTACGAATTCCAGATTGCAAAAGAGGCCTCGGCTTGGATCACCAACATATCGGCTCCATTTTCTATAGCAGCACCTCTTTCCGCTCCTTTTTTCAAGAACAAGGTTTCAGAAGGATTGTAAACCAAATCATAGAGGTAGTGATCTGCTCCAATAGATTCATAGGGAAGCTCCGGACATTGATCCACTTCAGGATACATGCCAACCGGTGTTGTATTGATGATGGCTGTATATTCTTTCATCACTGCATCATCCAAATCGGCATACGTAATGGTTCCTGGTCGTTTGGTTCTGCTTACTTCCAAATAGGAAATTCCTTTTTGTCGACATGCATAATGAACCGCTTTGGCTGCTCCTCCTGTTCCTAACACCAATGCTTTTTTATGCGAGGGATTTAATTTCTTTTCCCAGGTCTGAATAAATCCCAATACATCGGTGTTGTATCCTTTGAGTTTCCCATCTACTCTGTGTATGCAATTGCAAGCACCAATCTCCTGAACAATTTCATTGCGCTCATCTAAAAAAGAAAGCACTTGCTCTTTGTAGGGAATGGTGACATTGATTCCTACCAAATCAGGGTGATCTGCCAGCACTTGCTTCAGCCCTTCGATGGATTCAATCGGGAACAAATCGTATTGATGGTCAGACAGACCTTCGCGTTGAAATTTTTCTGTGAAGTATTTTTTTGAAAAAGAGTGACTGAGCGGATAGCCGATCAAACCGAATCTTCTCATGATTTCTTGTTGAGAAAGAGATCGAATGTATCGCCACGCAATCCTACACGCATCGCTTCCAATGCAATGATTTCAGAAGGTGCAATATTGCCCAAGTTTACATTGGCTCCCAACAATTCAATGAAATACAATTGCTGTGCCTTTTGTGGCGCTTCCCACAATATTTTTTCACCCGGTATCTGTGTTAAAATTTCCTGCACCAATCCCTCGCGCACTTCACCGCTTCCACGGTAGATGCCCACGTTACCTGCTTCACGCGCCTCAGCAATTACATAGGTTGCTCCTGCACTCAGTTCAGCACGCATGAGTTCAATCCATTTATAGGGAGGTATGATATGAGCTGCATCTTTGCTACCCACTTCACTCAAGACAGTACCAATTGCACTCAACTTCTCGATGTAGCCGCATTTTTCAGCATGAGGAATGGTAATCGAGCCATCACTCACTTCCATGTAGGAAATCTTGTAATCTTTACACAAAGAAATATAGTCGTTGAACTGATTGCGAATCAGAAAAGCTTCCATCAACGTACCGCCAAAATAAACTGGAATACCAACCGATTGGTAATGTTCAATTTTCTCTCTCAACTTGGGCGTCACATAAGCCGTACCAAATCCAAGTTTGATAATATCAACATGCGGAACTGCATTCTCCGTAAAATTTTTTGCTTCTTCCAAGGTAAGTCCTTTGTCCATTACCATGGTGATTCCCTCTTTTCGGGGCTTGGTAAATCGCTCGGGCATTTGCGACAAACTAAAATTCATGGGCCTTGTTGGTTTGCTCAAAAATACGAAACCTCAGATTAATGCAAACACTTAGATCCGCTTCCTTCGTTTGAATTTCAAAATCAATTCTACTACTTGGGGATATTTTACTGAAGAAGGAAAGAGGTTTAAAAAATACTTGAGTTGCTTCGGTGATTTTTCAAGTGTTTGTTCTAACAACAATAAGCCTTCATTCAGCTTACCCACACTCATTAAAATCGCACTGCGGTAATACGATAGCACCGGTTTCGTTCCAACACTTGATTCTGCAAGATGGAGTTGCTTTTCTGCTTCTGCAAATTGCTTGTTTTGATAAAGCGTTCGTATGAGTGCTTCCCAACCCTTGATATTTTTCGGCTTGGATTGAACAGCAGCTAAAAAATAATGTACCGCATCTTTGAATTTATCCAATTGCAGATAGCACTCCCCCATGGTGAGGTTGAATTCTGGATCCAATCGTTTGATGCGCAAAGCCATTTCCAAATACTTGATGGCCTGTTGGTACTTTTTCTCCTTCATGTATGTACCAGCCACTTTCATATACAAACGTGCATCATCCGGATTGAGGTGTGATGCCTTTCTGTAATAGAAACGAGCCTGCGCATAGTTCTTGATTTTTTCATAGCAATGGCCAATGGCTTGGTAGATGAGGTCTTCCGGACGTGCAAGCTCAATGACTTTCTCAAGACTTTCAATGGCCTCTTTGTATCGATGCAAACGCATCAATGCATCGGCCATGTTGCGATATGCGTAGTCAAATTTTTCATTGATAACAATGGCGTATTGATAGGCATCAATGGCTTTTTCAAACAAACGCAAACCCTGATAGGCTGCTGCCAAATTGAACCAGGCTAAATCATTGTATGGATACTCTTCGATGATCTTAGAATGAACCCGAATACTTTCCTCATTCCTTCCTGTAAAATCAGTCCAGAAACAAATTTTATACAAAGCTTCTTCGTTATTGGGATCGTACTCCAAAATCAATTGGAGGCAATCAAAAATCTTTTCGAAAGCCTCGTAGTCGTCGTACACATCTGCAAGCTCAAAGAGTAAATCGATGCGTTCATCTCCTTCAAAATGCTGGATAGCTTCCTCCAACAATACCACCGCTTTCTCTTGCATGTCCAATGCCAAATACGCATCGGTTCTGAGAATATAAATATCGATATCGTTTCGATCTAAAATTTCTGCTTTGTCCAACAGCGCAAGAGCCTTCTTGTATTGACGCGTTGCAATCAACAAATCCGCCTTTTTTACCAATAAGGAAGATGAATAAGGAAATTGCAAGATTCCAATTTCTGCCGCCTCCATGGCTTTGGGCAATGCATCCTGATCGTCGAAATGATCGATGATCCGTTCAAAGGACTCTTCACTCAAGAAGCCGGTCCCTTTCCCAGACTTAACCCTCTCGTAAAGGTCTAGTAACTCCTGTATATCTTCATTCTCCGGTAGGCGGGGTTCTCCACTCATGATATGGGGGTTATTGTAATTTAAGCTTTTTTGAGAAAACCTATACCTGCATAACGAATTCTTTTACAAGAGTTTGCGTTATAGTAAAAAGATGTGGAAAACTTGTTTTTTTAACATTTTATGTTAAATTTGCATTTGGAATGAATAAACAAACCACATATTTCAGTTCAATCGGGAGAAAAATTGCAGCATTGATGATGCTGTTTGCTTTCTCACATGCTGTAATGGCGGTAGACGGAATCATCATCAAAAGCAAGTCATCCAAGGCTTCTTTTTCCAACATGAAGAAGAATTTAACGCTCTCTCTTCATTCTGGATATGCATACCGTGACAACCGCTCCTTTGGTTTCCGCAAGGTATCCAAGGAAAGTTCTTTCAACTCCATCATTGCTTATCAGAAAGGCAATATCACGTATGTTCTTCCTTACAAGAACAAAGCTGTCTTGCAGAAATTCAAGACTCCTCAAAAGCCGTTGAATTAATCTTTATTTTTTTGTCCCCTCTGTCAAAACCCGGTAGCCGGTTTTGGGCCATTCGAATCGCTGAAATGGAACAGGATCGAAATTGAGTTCCTTGGCAACATAGCGAACCGTAGTATCACCACTCAAGGTGCGGTACTCCAATGCCAATCCAGGTAATTTCCCAAACGGAATATCGATATCCGCATTTTCTGCAACAACTTGATTGGTATAAAAGACTTCGAGCTTTCTACCATCTGCCAAAGTTGCAATTGCTTTCTGGCACGTATAGCCTAAAATTTGTTTCTCTTCCGTTTCAAAAGTATAAGTCGCTTTGGGCATTTGATCTTGACGCGCTTCCCATTGAAGTTTATCAAATGGGATCAATACTTTCTGTGCACCGTATTCCTTCAGAATAACTCCATTGCCTTCGCGTTCATCAAAAATCGATGTAGAAGATCCCAATGAACTTTTAAATTCAACGCGCGAGTGTCCGCCTTTCAATTGATGCGAAGAAAGTGCAACTTCACCCAATTGCTTTTCTTTCACGTGAGTGGTAACATCAAAAATGAGCGTGCCCTCAGAAAAACGTTTTTGTGCATGAGAAACCTGGATGGTTGCCATCAACGTCAAGATCCAAAACCCGATGACGTAAGACTCATTTTTTGGTTTTCTCTTTGAGCGCATTCACTTTCTTTTGTGTTTCCTGCATTTGCTCTAAACGCTCTTGCCATTTGGATTTGGTTCGAGGTTTCTTTTTGTTGGTTTCGATCTCTGCTAAAATCTTATTGTGATCGATGATGTAGTTCTGTATGACAAACTGAAGTACAAGCGTAATTACGTTCGATACCGTATAGTACCAAGTGAGTGCCGAAGGCAATCCATTGAAAATACCTAACAAAAGGACGGGGAAAATATAAGGCATGTATTTGAGCACTGGATTCCCCTGATCAGGAGTCATGCTCATGCTATACAATGAAATCAACAAGCTGGTCACAACCGCCAGTATGGTAAACAAGGAAAGGTGACTTCCTACACCGGGGAAATTAAAGCCCCAGGTCACAACCGCATCGTAGGAAGAAAGATCTTTCGACCACCAGAACGGAACTCCACGCAGGTTGATATTTGAATTGAAGAAACTATAAAGCGCAAAGAATATCGGAATCTGCAACAAAGCCGGAATACAACCTCCCAGTGGATTTACGCCTGCTGTACGGAACAATTTCATTTGTTCCATGCTGAAGGTTTGCTGATCTTCTCCGTACTTCTTTTTCAATTGATCTATTTCCGGACGCAACGCTTTCATTTTTGCACCACTTACATACGAAGTGTATACCAAAGGAGAAGTGAGCAAACGAATAAAAATAGTAAGCAACGCAATAGCCAAGCCCATGCTGGATGGGAAGTATTGCTCGAAGAAGCTAAACACCGGCAATACAATCCAACGATTGATGTATTTCACAAAAGCATAGAAACCTTGTCCCAGGTTAACCATGTCTTCCATGTCTAACTTATACTGCTTGAGCGTTGAATATTCATTGGGGCCGATATAGAAACGATATCCAAGAGAAACCGATTTGGATGCAGGTATTGTGCTGCGCAGATTGGCCGATGTCTTGGCTACGATACCCGTTGAATCAGCAGGCATGTTGCATTGGATATCCGCATAGCTAAATCCATTTTCTGCAATAACGGTGCTGTTGAAAAACTTTTGCTTCAATCCCAACCATTTCAATCCCGACTCCCATTGCTTTGCAAGGCCATCACTCATGGTGAAATAATCAAACCCGTCTTCACCATACAAACCCAATTGCGTTTCGCGTTTTTCCGTTTGAATATCGCGTTCTTGCTGATTGGCTTGAACTTCCCAAACCAAATTCACATTCTTATTCGGAAACAAAAGATCTGCGCCTTCCACTACCAAATCCCAATTAAACATGTACTCATTGGGTTTAAGGGTGTACCGATGTTCGATGGTTTTACCTGAAGAATCTTTCAATAGAAAAGAAAGCTGACTATTTCCATTTACAGATTGTGGTTCACCAACCATAAAATACAAATCTGCAGTAGAGGTTGTTTGATTGGGTCCAGTTTGAATCAAATAAGAAAGGCGATTGAAATCTCCCTTGGCAAGGGTTATATTGTTGCTGTCGGCCGACCTGTATTTTTTCAACTCAACAGAAA
>JBEDAP010000015.1:0-3626 GCA_041177705.1 Bacteroidota bacterium | reverse complement strand
ATGTAAAGTCCAACAGGAGAACTAATCCCAGAGCGGATCGTAGTGTTCATGATAAACTTAACCTCCGGATGTTCTTTTCGAAGACGATCAAAAGTCATGTACGGAGCTCCGTTTTTGTCTTTCCAATATATTTTGATTTTTTCGGGCGCAAAGCTTTGTGCCGATAGAATATTTCCTGTGAAACAAAATAAGATGGCTAGCAAAAATCTCGTCATACACTACACGTAAAAATTTGGGAGTGTCTGCAAAGGTATTGCATAAAAAACAGTCGAACTGCATGAAACTTATATGGGTAGGGGGAAAATTAAGATTCAAGTGCATAGTAGGCTGCGCCAATGGCGCCAGCCCATTCTCCCATTTCAGCTTTTTTAATTTCTGTGGCTTGTCCACCAGGTCTCCATTCGTAATGCTCCATGAAATCATTCAGTGGTTCAAATAAGTGATCATTGGCTTCTGCAATTCCTCCACCGATGACAATGATTTCTGGAGATAGTATATTGGATAGCGATGACAATCCCAGTGCAAGATTTCGGATGGATTTCAACCAGATTTCTTTTGCAAATGCATCACCATGGGATGCAGCATCTAGTAATTCATGCGTGGAATTGAATTTGCCCTGGCTTCTTTCTCGAACTGTGCAATTCCCTATGCTTTGTTCAAGACTCCCCGGCATTCCCGTGATACCAACAGATCCATGTGGGTCAATAACCATATGTCCAACATGTCCTGCTTTTTGAAATGCACCTTGATAAGCTTTTCCATCAATTAAAATGGCTCCTCCAACACCTGTTCCCAAGGTTACCATCAACGCATGTTTTGCATGTTTACAGGCTCCCAACCTGGCTTCAGCCATCAGTGCAGCTACAGCATCGTTGATCACTTTTGTTGGGCAATTGAGAAATGATTCCCAGATAAAATTTTCCAATCCCTGCATACGACCCGGCATGAATGAGATGGCCGAGTTATCCCTATTGGGCAATCCAGGTGCAGAAATCCCAATCTGTGATGATGTAACCTTATGGGCTTCTAAAATCTGATTGACATGATCTCGAATGGAATTTTTCCATGTTTGTTGATCGTTGTCGTTTGTTGGGAATTGCATCTGCTCCAATACGTTGCCCGTGCTGTTCATCACAACTGTTTTGATTCGTGTTCCACCCAAATCAATGCCTATAGAAAGAGATGCGTTACTCATGTTATTCAAAAACGATGTATCCAAATTTTTTGTAATCGTGGAAATTTTTTCGAATCGGCTGCCAGGTCCAGGTACTCATCCCTTGGTCATAATCAATTCTATAAAAATTAGCTCTCCATTTCATTCCTTTTGTAGGAGGAACATTTTGCAGTGGATTCAAAAGCGCAAAGGGTATGAAAAATTCTGCTACCCATCCGTAGATGCCGGTTTCGTTTTTCAAAATGGTAGCACCTCTTCTGGTAAGTTTATCGCCTTCATAATGCCAAGGCCTCCATCCAAAAAATTTTCCATCGTAGTTGGGTACAAGAATGGGCAGTTCATAATTGTAAGGCGATAACTCGTATTCAAAATAAATCGGAGATTTTTCATCGGTCCAAAAAAAACATTCTACTACATCTTCGTTGTATATGTCTGCAAAATCTTCTCGAAGAGTGGAGGTTATTTTTTTATCATCGGATACATAGAGACAGTATATACCTTTTTCCGAATAGAGTATTTTAAAGCGTGAAGTGTAGTTTACATCTCCTTTCCGTTTGGTTAATTCTACAAACGCTGTTTCTTCCCAATTTTTAGCCGATCCTTTACCATCTACTGTAAAGTCTTGTGTTTTCTTAACCAGCAGCGGTGTTGTATTTTCAGGTTGACTTTTTGCATTGAATGTTAGAAGAGATAGAAATACAATTATGAATCTATTCATGAACTATTTTTTAATGAGCATGGGAAATAATCTGCGAATCATTTCTTCGTTCGGTTGTGTTCCGTATTCGCAAATTTCGAAGGCCTCAGCAAAACTTGCTTTTTTGGCTTGTTCTTCTCCATACCATTTGGCTAAAGCAGCGCGTACATCTGCTCGCATGGGGCCGCTGTATCTCGATAGCAGCCATTTAAAACGATCTTTTTTATCCTTGGGCACTTCTTCTTCGTAATGTCCGATCCAAGGCATCCACTCGTAAAATTGTGACTCGTGTGCGTCCAATGCAGAAATTTTCTTTTCAAACACACTGCTGATGTCTATTGCGATATCCGGACGAAAAGGGTTGGGACGTTGGAAATTATCGATTGTATACAAGAAGACAGGATTTTTTCTTAGTGCAGGAACATCGTATGCTATATTGGGTACAGCAACCATGTAGGCGGCATCCTGAACCAATACCCCGGTGTAGCGATGATCAGGGTGGTAGTCGTTGGGACGAGGCGCTATCACAACATCGGCATCCCACTCTCTTATTTTACGAATGATTTGCAGTCGCACTTCCAACGAGGGCATCAGCATGCCATCGTGATTATCCAATACATCATAAGTAACTCCCAGGCGTTTGGCTACTTCTTGTGTTTCGGCATATCTTCTTTCGGCTAGAGCTTTGCCTTGGATTTTGTGGTGACCGGCATCGCCGTTCGTTACAGCAACAAATTTTACAGCATGGCCCATGGATGCTAATAATGCAGCTGTACCCCCTGCATCGCTATCGCAATCATCGGGGTGCGCTCCGATTACAATGATTCGTGATTTATTATTTCCAGATTGAGCGTTTAAGCAAGTAGTATTGCTTATGAAAAGGCTAAGAAAAATCAGCGATCCAACAATTCTATATTTCATTCTATTGTTTTTTTTGATGAATATCGTATTTGCTATAGTAAGTTTTTAGTCCCGCTAATCTGGAAAGCGGGGTTGTTAAAAATCCGATTAGCTTTTGCATAAATACAGGTGGGCCAGCAACATACGAGTCGAATCCAACTTGCTGCATCATTGTTATTTGAAAGATCATGCTTTTTGACTTTGCAAAGTCAGGATTTTCATCCATGTATCCATAAACCTGGCTCAATGTAAATGCAAATTTTTCTGGGAAAGCCATGCTACCTTTTACTCGTATAACTTCATTGGATGTATTCCAAAACTTATGTGGTACTCCTTTTTTAATTAGAAATGATTCACCGGGGTATAGAACTTTTTCTTCACCTGCATATTTGATGTGCATCTGACCATTCTCAATTTCTACAGGTTCATCAAATTCTGTATGAATATGTTCAGGAGGACCTGGAGCATGGGGATCAAGTTCTACATGACAATACACCCAACCATTTTCTTGTTTTATAACTGTTTGTTTAAATCCCTCGGCTTTAGAATAAAACACATCGCCGGGGCTAAAAAATTTTTTTACATCAGGCTTTTTTTCAGGAAAAATAAACAGATGTAATCCATATCCTATAGCTACATAGCAAAGAATGATAACAATGAGATAAAGTAGAATGGTTGGCATGGCAGTTCGTTTTAGTACATTAATATAAGAATTTTTAAGAACAATAATTTTTCAATAATTTTTCAATAATTTGTACAACCCTTAAACTCAAAATAACCTATATGCTCATGCGTTTCTTACCTGCTGTTTTACTTGTTTTTATTGCTTCTATTTCCTTTGCACAAACCGAATCC
>JBEDAP010000014.1:0-4792 GCA_041177705.1 Bacteroidota bacterium | reverse complement strand
GCTAAAGCTTGATATACTTTTCGAATGGTTGTTAATGAAGGAAACTTTACATCCGGAAGTGTTTTTAATTGTTCGATTTCTGATGTTGAAAACAACAAGTGGGCTTGTGATGGATTCCCATCCCTTCCTGCTCTTCCGGCTTCTTGATAATAATTTTCAAGACAATCAGGCATATCAGCATGAACTACCATTCTCACATCTGCTTTATCGATACCCATGCCAAATGCATTGGTGCAAACCATGACACGAATTTGACCGTCTATCCAAGCTTTTTGTTTGGATTTTCTTGTTTCCTGGTCCAAGCCGGCATGATAATAATCAGAAGTAATTCCTTGCAAACTCAGCGCCTCATTGATTTCAACAGTTCTTTTTCTTGTCCTGCAGTAAACAATTCCAGAACCAGGATTGGATGAAAATAGCGTGCTTATTTTATGAGTTTTATGGTCGCATTTTTCAGCTCCGTAAAAAAGATTTTTGCGTTCAAAGGAAGTCATGAAAAGCTTTGCTTGGGGTATCGCTAACTTTTCTAAAATATCTTCTTGAACAAGTTGGGTAGCTGATGCTGTAAGCGCCACTACCGGGATCTTGGGGAAAAAAGATTTAATTTTTGCTATCTGCAGATAGGAAGGTCTGAAGTCGTACCCCCATTGTGAAATGCAATGTGCTTCATCTACAGCAAGCATGCGAATGGGCAAAGCAACCAAGCTCTCTTGAAATACTCTGTTTTCCAAGCGTTCCGGTGATACATATAAAAATTTGAGTCTTCCTTGTTCGCATTGGTCTAATACCTGATCAAGATCTTTTGCCGACATGCCAGCAGCAATCATGGCAGATGGAATTTGCATGGACTGTAAACGCTGCACTTGATCTTCCATCAATGCAATCAATGGTGATACAACCAAGCAGGTTCCTGGGTTTGCTAAAGCAGGGATTTGAAAACAAACCGATTTTCCTCCTCCTGTTGGGAGAATGGCTAAAACGTCATTACCGTTTAAAACCGATTCAATAATTTCTTCTTGCGCTGGACGAAAACTAGAATGTCCCCAATATTTTTTTAATAGTTCGAGTGGGGTCATAAGTAGGATCAAGCAACTTTCTTGATAAACAATCTAACTGAATTCAATGCAAGAACTACGTCGCTCATGCCCATCACCAGTGCCCCGAACGTAGGGGTAAGAAAGCCAAACGCAGCAACTGGAATTGCTATGATGTTATAGAAAAAGGCCCAAAATAAATTTTGCTTGATGGTCAGGTAGGTATGCTTACCGAGTCCCAAGGCAGTCGGGAGTTTTTTCAATCCCGTATTCATCAATACCACTTGTGCACTCTGGATAGCCAATTGAGATGCCTCACTCAACGATATTCCAATGGTTGCTTTGGCCAAAGCAGGTGCATCATTGATTCCATCTCCAACCATGGCGGTTGGCATTTCCTTGTTGAGGGCATCAATAATTACTAGTTTTTCTTCTGGAGTTTGTTCGGCATAAACCACTTCAATACCCAGCTCAGTTGCAACACTTTCGCATTTTTCCTTTTTATCGCCACTGAGTAAAATAGTTTTTAAACCGGATTGTTTCAATTTAGCAATGGTTTCTTTTGCTTCCGCTCTTATTTCATCTACTACATCAACCCATCCGATCAGTATGTTGTTTTTGAGGATATAAACATTGTGGTGACTCTCTGCAGTTTTATCTTTTGCAATTTTATACGATCCTGCAAAATATTCGTTGCCATCTCCATCCACTCCCTTCATACCTAATCCTTTTATTTCTTCGATCGACTTCCACTTTACTTCTTCTTTTATTTTGAAACTGGCTGCAATGCATTGGGCGATGGGGTGGTTGGAATATTTTTCGAGCGAATAAACAATTTTCTTCCATTCGTTCTCATCTTCTAATAACGATGAATATTGAGCCAATTGAAATGCGCCTGTTGTGAGTGTACCCGTTTTGTCGAATACAACCTGCTTGATGGTTCTGAAATTTTCAAGGCTGGTTGCATTTCTGAATAAAATACCATTTCGGGCTGCTCTACCCAATCCAACCGCAATAGCAGCTGGTGTGGCCAATCCCATAGCACAAGGACATGCAATAACCATTACTGCAATAGAGCGCATCAACGCCTGTGTAAAATTTCCTAAATACAAATAATTTCCAAGTAAAGAAGCCAAAGCGATACCGATTACAAGAGGTACGAATATGGCGCTGATTTTATCGGCAAGATTCTGAATGGGAGGTTTTTCTCCCTGTGCTTGTTTCACCAATTGCACGATGCCGGATAATACAGTATCACCCAAGGCTGCTGTTACCTGAACTTTGAGATTTCCTGATTCTACTACACTGCCTCCAACAATTGTATTCTTGGCCACCTTATGAACAGGAGTACTTTCGCCGGTAAGCAGCGACTCATTGATCAATGCATCACCCCATAAAATTTTACCATCGATGGGAACTTGTTCACCACTGCGTATCAAAATAAGATCTCCAACTTTGAGTTGGGTATTCTCAACCGGTAAAATGACTTCTTGATGATTTTCGTCAAACGCAATCATATTGGCCATTACCTTCTGAGATTTCATTAAGGTTTTCAACGCTCTTTGGGTGGATTGTATCGAACTTTCTTCCAGGTAGTTTCCAAAAAAGACAAGCGTTATGATCGTCGCTGCAGTTTCATAGAATAAATATTGTTCACCTTGACCCATCAGCGTTCCAATCAAACTATATGCAAATGCCGCAGTAGCTCCTAATGCCACCAGTACATTCATGTTCGGCATTTTATTCCGAAGACTCTTGATTGCACTTTTTCCAAAGAAAGACATACCAACAACATAGACGGGCAAGCACAGAAAGAGCTGGATCCAGGGATTCATCAGCCAATGAATATGTATCCACTTTTCAAACATGTGCATCATCAGCACTGCGGTGAATGGAAGGCAAAAAAGCAGTTTTTGATTTTGAGAATGCAAAAACCGTTTTACAGGCTTTTCTTCTTTTGAATCTTCTTTTACAACCGTATACCCAAGATCTGATATTCCTGCCGTAATCTTGTTGAGATTGGTGCCTTCTTCATATTCAAAGGAGACATTGTTGTCAATTGGGTTGACTTTTATATTTTTTAATCCTTCTTTGTCCAAATATTTATTGATCGACAAGGCACAATTGGCACAAGTCATCCCCTCCACTTTCCATTGAACTGTTTCCATACTACGAATTTACTGATTAAATTATCTTCGCGTCTATGGTGCTTTACTCAAAAACCTATGGACTTGATCAAATTCATACCGTGGCAACCGATCTGGTGGCCATGCTCAAGTTTCCTGCAGTTGTTGTTTTTAAGGGTGATTTAGGTGCTGGGAAAACAACCCTGATCAAAGAAATTTGCACAGAGTTGGGTGTGAAAGAACGGGTAAGCAGTCCCACGTTCTCCTTGGTAAATATGTACCAAATGCCTACAAACAACTCTTCAAGTGGTTTGCTGTATCACATGGATCTATACCGGCTATCTGGCGAAGCTGAAGCCATAGATGCTGGGATTGATGAAATACTTCAAGGTAAAAACAATTGCCTGGTGGAATGGCCTGAGCGTGCACCGCATCTCATTCCTGATGATGCATATCACGTTCATATTTTACATTGCGAAACGGACTTGCGAAAGATAGAAGTCTCCCAGTCAAAAATTGATTAAATTGTGGTGTAAACGGAAAGAATGCCTAAAAAGCCATTTGTAAGTGCGGGTATCAATTATGAGCCGTTAGAGGAGACGTTAGACATCAAACCTTCTGCTTCTTCCCTTACGGTAGCTATCCCCAAGGAGATTGCATTCCAAGAAAACCGAATTGCCCTGACTCCCGATGCTGTTGGTGTTTTGGTCAACAACGGCCATCGAGTTGCTGTTGAACACAAGGCAGGGGAGGCGGCCCACTTTTCCGACAGCGATTATGCAGATGCCGGTGCTGTTATCCTTCACGACAAAAAAGAAATTTTTAAGAGTGAGCTTATTGTAAAATCAGCTCCAGTATCTGATGAAGAGTTGCCCATGCTTTCGGTTGGACAAACCATCATCTCGCCCATACATCTTCCGGTAATGAAGACTCATATACTGGAGAAAATGATGGAGAAAAAGGTGACCGCCCTTTCTTTCGAAAACCTTAAAGATGAGTCGGGTCACAATCCCATCGTTCGAAGCATGAGCGAAATTGCGGGCAGTGCAGTCATGCTTATTGCCGGACAATACCTCGGTAGCTCTCAAAATGGCAGGGGTGTTTTATTGGGTGGAATTTCAGGTATACCTCCTACTAAAGTTGTAATCATCGGTGCGGGTATTGTGGGAGAATATGCTGCCAGAACTGCGTTGGCTATGGGAGCCAGTGTTAAAGTATTTGACAATAATATTTACAAGCTCAAGCGACTTCAAAACAATATAGGAGTGCGTTTATGGACCTCTGTATTGGAACCTAAGATTTTAGCCAAACAGTTAAAAACCTGCGAGGTTGCTGTAGGTGCTCTTACTTCATCGGGTGGAAGAACCCCCATTGTGGTAACAGAAGAAATGGTTGCTGCCATGAGACCCGGTAGCGTAATTGTAGATGTGAGTATTGATCGCGGAGGTTGCTTTGAAACATCCGAAGTGACTTCCCATGAAAAGCCAGTTCTTACCAAGTATGGCGTGATCCATTACGGTGTTCCTAATATTCCTTCTGGATTTGCCCGAACGGCCTCTCAAGCCATCAGCAATGTACTCATGCCACTGCTGATGAAAATTGGTGATGAAGGAGGATTGGAAAATTTAGTTT
>JBEDAP010000013.1:0-4510 GCA_041177705.1 Bacteroidota bacterium | reverse complement strand
AGGAAACCTTGGTAATACCAGAAGGAGGTTATGGAAAGCTGGGGATGATGGGCGCCTCTGCCATCATGGAACTTGAAGGAGTAAAAAAATTCAATACCATCTTGGCTTCAAGCGGAACGGGGACAATGGGCGCTGGTTTGATACATGGATCCAACCCTCAACAACACATTCATTTGATTTCTGCACTAAAAAACAATACAAGCATACAAAAGGAAATTTCGGATATCCTTAACTACGATCCTTTCAATGCATCGATTCATTTCGGATATGACATGGGAGGCTATGCAAAAATCAATGAGCAACTGATTGCATTCATGAATGAGCTATACAAGAAACATGGAATCCCAACAGACATCGTTTACACAGGAAAACTTTTTTATGCATTTTATCAGATGTTGGAGAATAAGCAATTTGAAAAAGGAACTTCAATTTTAATCATACACAGTGGAGGCTTGCAAGGCAATAGATCGCTGGAAAATGGAGTCTTAGCGTTTTAAAAGTTTGGCTTTACCTTTGCAATGCATGATGATTAAAAAAATTTCTTTCTGCTTACTGCTTGCATGGATTGTGACACACGCCCAACTCGAGGTTCATGCACAGCAGGTGCTACCGGAATTTTCGGTGATCGACAGAGGAGGCGCCGTAATCATCGGATGGAATAACCCTCATCCAGATCTTTCCCAATTGATTATTCAAAAATCCTTAGACTCGTCCAAAGGATTTCGTTCTATCATGAGCATGCCAGATCCAACTTCGTTTTCAAATGGATATGCGGATAAGAAACCCGGCGCCAATCAATATTACTATAGAATTTTCTATGTTCGTCCAGGTGGGCGCTATGCATTCACGGCTGCGAAAAAACCAATGTTGATTCAGAACAATCCTGTTGCTACCGAACCTGTCGTTGAAAAAGAAATTATTGTACCTAAAATCGAAGCTGCCGAGAAAGTTATCAAGTCAGTTGAAACCAAAGCCGAGTTACAATCGATAAAAAAAATCGATAGTATTGTCAATGCAAATGTTTTTATTCCCTCCATGTATGTGTTCACCGATAAAGAAGGAAATCTAGTCATTGCACTTCCAGAAGCTGAAAAAAAGAAATTCAGCGTGCATGTCTTTCGTGAAGACGGATTGGAATTGTTTCAGATAAAAAACATCAAAGAACCGCAATTGCTAATCGACCGTTCTAACTTCTACCACAGCGGCTGGTTTAAATTCAGTTTATTCGACGATTCTGTACTCAAAGAAAAAAACAAGTTTTTTATTCCACCGGTTGGAAAGTGATTTTTGCACCAAACACGTTTTCAAAGTGCGAAATCAATTTTCGTTTCACCTCGTTGATATCCACTTTTTTACCCAATTCTTTTTCCAGTGATGTAACCTGCTTATCAGGAATACCGCAGGGAACAATCATGTTGAAATACGCTAGATCGGTATTTACATTGAGAGCAAACCCATGCATGGTTACCCAGCGGCTGCAACGCACTCCCATGGCACAAATTTTACGTGCTTTGATTTTTACATCCGGATCAAGCCAAACACCCGTTTCACCGGAACTCCGCTCTCCTTTCAATCCATAGTCGGCGAGTGTTAAAATAATCACCTCTTCCAAGCTGCGCAAGTACCACCCGATATCCGTTTTGAATTTTTCTAAATCCAAAATGGGATATCCTACAATTTGCTCAGGCCCGTGAAACGTAATATCACCTCCTCGATTGGTGGGATAATAACCAATATTGCGTTTTGCAAGTTCTTCTTTACTAATCAACACATGTTCCTCTTTGCCACTTTTACCCAAAGTGTACACGGGAGGATGTTCACAAAACAAAAGGGTGTGCTGGGTATCGCCTTCGGCAAGTCCCTTTGCTTTTTGCATTTTTAGATTGGTATTCTTGGTCAACAGTTCCTCCTGGTATTTCCAGGCATCACCATACTCTACAACTCCCAAATCTTGAAACTGCACCTCTTGTACCATAAATACGTATTGGTTTACAAACACATTAACTTTGCAAAAGTATGAATCAAAAGCCAGTGAAAGAAAGTTTAGAAAATGACGAGGTTCTAGCGGATCAAGGGTCAGAGGATCTCTATGAGAGATTAACACTGGTAGTAGACAAAGGACAAGAACCCCTGCGCATTGATAAATTTCTCTTGCATCGGGTTGAAAATACGTCTCGCAATAAAATTCAGCGAGCGATCGATGGCGGAATGGTTTTGGTAAATAGTCAAAAAATCAAATCCAATTACAAAGTAAAGCCAGCAGATCAAATCATTTTCTATTCCGATACCGATCCAGAAACCTACGAAATCGTTCCTGAAAAAATGGAACTGAATATCGTTTTCGAAGATCAGGATGTATTGGTAATCAACAAACCGGCAGGAATGGTTGTACATCCAGGAGCCGGAAATTACAATGGTACACTCATCAATGGAGTTGCCTATCACCTGCGGGAACAGAATCCTGATTTGGATGAAAACAAACTGCCTCGCTTTGGAATGGTTCATCGAATTGATAAAAATACCAGCGGTCTGATTGTTTTGGCAAAATCAGAAAAAGCCGCTTTGAACTTGGCCAAGCAATTTTTTGAACATACCGTACATCGCAGGTATATCGCCTTGGTATGGGGCAGTTTTGAAGAAACCGAAGGTACCATTGTAGGCAACGTAGGTAGAAACCTGCGTTTCAGAAAACAAATGGATGTTTTCCCAGAAGGTGATTATGGCAAAGAAGCCGTCACCCATTTCAAAGTCCTTGAAAACTTGAAGTATGTGAGCTTAATTGAATGCAGACTAGAAACTGGAAGAACACATCAAATTCGGGTTCACATGCAGTATAAAGGACACCCACTTTTCAATGATGAAGTATATGGCGGTGATAGAATCGTGAAAGGAACTGTCTTCACCAAATACAAACAATTCGTAGAAAATTGCTTTGAAATCTGCAAACGTCAAGCACTGCATGCAAAGTCGCTTGGATTCATCCACCCGGCTACTGGAGAAGAGCTACTCTTTGAAAGTGAGTTGGCTGATGACATGAAAGCGGTAATCGAAAAATGGAGAAATTACTCTACTCAATCTGAAAGATCATAAATCGTAGCCGTAAACAACCCACGTTCACTCCCCTTTACTAGAACTCCCCAATTCCCATCATAACGGATCAATTTTGGATATAGATAGCTCTTATACCTCCCCATTTCTACCTGCATGGTTACATTAAAACGGTATACGCCCGCATTGTAACTAAGTGAATAATTTCGGGCAAGCACTTCAAAAGATTCATAGTCAAACCAGGTTGTCATCTGGTCAATAACCACATTGTCTTTTTTATAAAAGACTAAGTCAGGTTTTGCTGATAAAATAAATACATAGGCAGCCTTCCCTTTGTATTCCTGTATGTCGATTGTAAAGTCGTAAAGATCTGCATTTGCCGGATCAAAAATTTTCGCCTTGTTGCCCATCAGTGGTATACCCGGGATATCCTTACCTGGATTGAAAAAAAGCATTTTCAATTGCTCCTTATGTCTATCAATCCCTTTCTTCCCTTTTATACTAAGAGCAAGATCTCCCACCACATTGCTCTCCCCGCAGAGCGTATCCTTTGCAAAAAATAAGGATGCATAGAGCTCTGCAGTATAATAGTTATAAGCCCCGTTGGCATCGTAAAAGTCTCCCGTTGTTTTTTCTTCGATCACATCGGTAACTCTACAGGATTTAGAAGCCCATTGGCGCGTTTTACTGTTCATACTGGCTTCTACTCTGCCTTTTCGGTCAAACATCCTCACATCGTTCAATGCTTGATAATTCAGGATGCGCAAGTTTTTAAACGCTTTGTAAAATGTAGTGTCATTCTCAACGCGTTTGATGAATCCTGGAACGTTGGTCCCGCTGCGCACAACTACAGGCGTAAGAGTTACCTGGCGGCCTTCAGAATTGACCAACGTATCTCTGTTTTGCGAAAGCAAAAAATGGGGAATCAAACCAAAGAGAAAAAACAAATACCAACTCAGACGCATAGACGCAAAGATAACCAGAGTTGCGACTATTGCTTTTTATTTCCAGTTTGCTGAATTTCTTTGTTGATTTCGGTCATGTCAACTGTCTGTGAAAAATCTCCCATCAACCATTGACTGAAGAAATCACCCATTTTCCAGAAAAAATATTCGGTCATATCCCCGAAACCATGTCGCTGTCCGGGCAACAGAACAAATTCAAAGCGCTTATTGGCTTTGATCAAGGCATTGGCCATCCGAATGGTATTCGCCGGATGAACATTGTTGTCGATATCTCCAGTTGCCAACATCAATCTTCCTTTCAAGTTTTTAGCGAGCTCAGAATTCTTTTCAATTTGATAAATAAAACTCGTGTCTCCTTTGTCATTTATCTGTTCTCTTACTCCATGATGTTTTTCACTCCACCAGCGATTGTAAATATTGTTCTCGTGATTGCCCGCAGAAGAAACGGCAACTTTGAAAAAGTCGGGGTAGACCAACATCGCAGCAGTAGACATAAA
>JBEDAP010000012.1:0-4372 GCA_041177705.1 Bacteroidota bacterium | reverse complement strand
CTTTCACATCAACCTCCATTTCAACATTGAGCATGGTCTGGTTGCCCACGTTTACAACGCGTCCTTCATAACCATTAAAAGAAAAGACAAGTGCTTTTTGATCTGCTGTAAGGTCCAATTTGAATAAACCTTCTGCATCGGTAGCTGTACCTTTTGTAGTACCGTTTACAACCACTGATACTCCCGCAAGTGGAGCTTTCGTTTCGGCATCGGTTACTTTTCCGCTCACAGTCCGCTGTGCAACAGCAAATCCTGTAAGCAAGGTCAACAAGGCTGTGATGCTCAACAGCTTTGAAAACCCTGGCAAGTTCAATCGTTGGGTCATAAATGATTGTTTTGGTGATGATTTTTGTTTAAAAAACTTTCGATCCAGGTTGTTAAAATAGCGTTAACGCCCTAAATAAAAAAATTTTTTTGATGCAGCGCTTTGACTGGGGATAAGTGGTGACTATCAGAACGATAGGTAAAATTGAACCAGAAACTGAAGTGATCCCGATTGGATTCGAACCAATGACCTACAGCTTAGAAGGCTGCCGCTCTATCCAGCTGAGCTACGGGACCGGAAGAACAAGGTTGCAAAGATAATTTTTTTTAGTTTGCACCCAAGCATATTTCAAACATGGGAATTCAAATTGCAGAAGGTTGGAAATCAGTACTGAAAGACGAATTTGATCAACCTTATTTTCAGCAACTTATTTACACCCTAAAAACAGAGAAAAGGAAAGGGGAAACCATCTACCCTCCCGGATCCCAAATATTCAACGCGTTCAATACAACCGACTTTGATAAAGTAAAAGTGGTCATACTGGGCCAGGACCCTTACCATGGACCGGGTCAGGCTCATGGTTTGTCATTCTCTGTTCCCAAAGGAGTTAAGCCGCCCCCTTCGTTGGTCAATATTTTTAAAGAGATACAATCAGACTTGGGTATACCGATGCCCAAAACCAATGGCAATCTGCAGCACTGGGCTGAGCAAGGAGTTTTATTGCTGAATGCCTCTCTCACCGTTAAAGCAAATCAGCCCAATAGCCATTCTCAAATTGGATGGGGACAGTTCACAGATAAAGTCATTCAAGTGTTGAATGAACATAAAAAACATCTGGTCTTTATGCTGTGGGGAAATTTCGCAAAAGAAAAATGTAAACATGTAGATCCTAATAAACATTTGGTCTTAACCGCTGCACACCCCTCCCCCTTTTCAGTAGAAAAAGGGTTTTATGGATGCAAGCATTTCTCCAAAGCCAATCAGTATCTTGTGGAACATGGATCGGATCCAATTGATTGGAAAATTCATGAATAAATCATGCTGAAAAACATACTGGGAAGGATATTTACTGTTTGGGGTGGAATTGTTTTCATAGGCACCATGCTTTTTGTATTACCTCCCATTTATCTCACAGGTTTACTCGCAGAACCCAAACGAACCCAATGGGTCATTCGTTTATGCAGAATATGGATGGCAGTATTTTTCCCATTGAGTGGAATTCGGGTTACCATTCGGGGTAAAGAAAAATTCAAAAAAGATGAAAACTACATTGTTGTATGCAACCACCGTTCCCTGATGGATGTTCCTTTAACCAGTCCGGGTATCCCCGGCACCAATAAAACGATTGCCAAAATCGAGCTCTCCAAAACACCACTGTTTGGAATCATTTATAAAAGAGGTTCGGTATTGATTGATCGAAAAAATGATCAAAGCAGAAAAGAGAGCTTTCAAAAAATGAAAGAAGTTCTGGAGATGGGATTGCACATGTGCATTTATCCCGAGGGAACAAGAAATAAAACCGATAAACCATTGAAGTCGTTTCACGACGGAGCTTTCAAGCTTTCCATGGATACTGGAAAAAAAATAATTCCTGCTATCATTCGCGGATCTGGAGAAATGCTCCCACACGATAAAATATTTTTCTTTTGGCCTGGGAAGCTGAGCATGACTTTTTTAGATCCCATCGATCCAAAAGAATTTGAAAATACACAAGCACTCAAACAACATGTTTTTGATGTGATGTGGAAAGAACTGGAAAAATCTACGAGTTAATTACTGCGTATAAAAATAACGGGTGCGATTGACTTTCAGATCACGAAGGAGCCCAGATTTCGGATTGATGGATATATTGAAAAACCGATACAATCCAATTGGCGTAACATTGATCGACATCTGCCAGCAATGTAAATCACGTGATATAAATGTAGTGAGCGATTGCAGTTTCATGGTCTTGATGTCGTAGTATCCATTTGCACCGATCTTCCATTTTTTTGTCAGACTGAAATCCCCGTTGAAATTGAAATTCGATGTCAGCTCTTTTTTAT
Organism: Bacteroidota bacterium; assembly: GCA_041177705.1. Taxonomy (GTDB): domain Bacteria; phylum Bacteroidota; class Bacteroidia; order Chitinophagales; family Chitinophagaceae; genus Pollutibacter. The sequence goes on along the minus strand of JBEDAP010000012.1, from coordinate 2,062 downwards.
ACGTGTAATCCGGTTGTAGGATCCTACTGAAACTCAACGAATACGAAAAGCTAAATGTCCAGGGAATATCAAAATCAGTAAACTCCGCAGGATTTCTTCGCATATAATCCAATTGTTGCATCATTTGCTCTTGAGTCAATCCCGTTTCACTGTCGTCTTGTGCAGCAGCTCTACTGTCTTTTTCCTTTTGTTCTTTTTTCTTGCTCTGAAAGCTGGTAGAAATATTCACACTCCCATTCACTACAGAACCCAACTTGAACTTACCTCCATTCCAAACATAATCATCAATGCGATATCCATTCAATGGATTCGTTTTATAAGGATCCAAGGTTGCATTCGCTGTGATGTTGATTTTTTCAAACAAGCTACTACGCGCGTATAGATTAAACGTAGAAAGCTTAAAACTATCCGCTAAGAAATTATATCCACCAGAAATTCCAAATCCATCGAGTAGTTTCACTTTCTTCATTTCCACTTCACCGGAATCGGACTTTGGCTTGATCTTCATCTCCAAGTTGTTATCAATTCCAAAACCCATTCCTCCGTTTTCTTCGGATGCAAAGGGACCAAATATACTACCGTCGAAAACAGACATCAATACTCTATTGCCCTGCTTATCCACCTGTTGTCGGAAGTAATAAGGCTTCATTAAATCGGGCTTGTAATTGATACCAAATTGAGGTCGCATGACATGCCGTATGGCTTGAACCCGGGCATCTTTATTCTTCGATTGATATGTTCCAAAAACAGCAGTACTGAAAGAGAGTCCCATAGACATTTCCCGGGCGGCATACATTCCTTTCTCCATGGATGAATCCAATTTCTCTTTTACAGGATTCCAGGTGCGGTAAAACTTTTGCGCATACCATCTCTCGCGGAAAGAAAAGTTCGGTGCTATTTGAAAGGGACCTAAAGAAGGAAGAGATAAGGTAATAGGTATATCATGACTGGCCCCCCATTGAAACGTATCGATTAACTTTTTGAATTGAAACGCTGTATCGTAAAAAGATATCTGGCCTTTGTAGTTTCCGTTATAAGCGATGCCTAATTTCTCGTACCATTTGGATGCACCCACAGATTCTTTGGGTTGAAAGGGATAGATCGTATTCATCACCAAGGAAATATCCGGGAGATTCAAATTGGTGATGCGTGTAGAAGTGTTCTGATTGTGATTCAAGTTCACCCCTAAATTGAAAGGTGAACCCACCCATGATTTTTGAAAAGATATCGATGAACTCAACTGATTGGTAAAGTTCATCGGCTGCATGTAGTTTCCTCCCCCAGATGCTGCGCCCGTAAATCCGGGATTGACCAAAGCGCCGTTGGGAACCAATTGCAAATACCGGCTGCTTCCCGCATTCACATTGGCACTGAATGTAACACCAGGTCGGGCTTTGCTATCCATGCTATGCGCCCAGGTAACAAAAAAGCTTTTGTTCTTGCGAAAATCAGGATCTCCTTTGAATGCAAACTTGGTATTTTGGAAACTCAAGTTGAAGTTTCCGCTGTAGCGGTAACGCAAGCGGTAACTGGGTGCGAAATTGGCTCTCCAGGATCCGTAAGAATAGAGATCAAACCAAAGCTTGGCATCGAAATAATCATTGAGTGCTTTGTAGTATCCGAATCCTTCCAGGCCAACACCAAAGTCTTCTGTAACAGTAAACTGAGGAGCAATGAAACCCGACTGCCTTCCTTTTTTCATAGGAAAAATTCCAAATGGCAAGTAGATTGGAACAGGAACTTGTTCAAACTCGGGATAAACCGGACCCGTCACCACTAATTTTTTGTTCATGAATTTTGCTTTCTTGAATCGAAAAGCAAAATGGGGTGTATCCAAGTTACAGGTCGTGAACCTACCTTCGGAAGCAAAGAATGTTTCAGGATCTATCTTTTTTACTTTCTCAGCAAAATTGAAAAGTTCATCCTGCTGAAAAAATGAATTGTACGTCATCCCCTTCTGGCTTTTAAAATTGAAACGTATACTATCGCTTACCGTAACCGTTTCTCCTTGCTTGAGCCTAGCCATACCTGCTACATTACCTATTGTATCTCTTCCCATTCT
>JBEDAP010000011.1:0-5238 GCA_041177705.1 Bacteroidota bacterium | reverse complement strand
CGAAGGACGCATCAATACCTTGATTGATTTAATTCCAATTTTGAAAATTGAAATCGATCATTTGAGTCTTGAAAGTAGAAAAGTGTTAGAAGATGTCTTGCCTCAGGCTGTTTTGGCATCTGGAGAGGATTTGGCGCATTCAGCCTAATTTATAATATAAAATCCTTGCTTCAAACCGTTGAATTTTTAGGGTCAGGCACCAGTGGGGGAGTACCCATGATTGCTTGTCACTGTGATGTTTGTCGTTCGCAAGATTCCAAGGACAAGAGACTTCGTAGCAGTGTTTTGTTGAGATCGAAAACGACTACCGTAGTTATTGATACTACTCCCGATTTCCGGTATCAAATGCTTCGCTCTTCTGTAGACCATTTGGATGCGGTTGTTTTCACCCATTCACATAAAGATCATATTGCAGGCTTAGATGATATTCGAGCCTATAATTTTTTTAGCCAACGCCCCATTCCTTTATATGCGAATGAAGAAACATCAGAGGCCTTGAAGCGCGATTTTTATTATGCTTTTGCAGAGAAAAAATATCCTGGTGTACCAGAGTTGGATTTGAATCTTATCGGGGAAGAAGAATTTTCCGTGGGGGATCTTCATTTTAAACCGATCCGGGCTAAGCATCTGAATATGTTTGTGACGGGGTACCGCATTGGAAATTTTACCTACATCACAGATGCCAATGCCATCGAGGAATCTGAAAAAATGAAAATCAGAGGATCGGAGATCTTTGTGCTGAATGCCCTTCGAAAAGAAAAGCATTTGTCGCATTTCACCTTAGAAGAAGCCATTGCTTTGGCTTCTGAATTGAATATTCCTAAAACGTATTTTACACACATCAGTCACCAAATGGGCCTACATGAAACTGTTGATAAGGAACTTCCCAATGGAATGCACTTGTCTTATGACGGCTTGATTTTAGCGGTGGATAAAACATCTTAGCAAGGTGATTATCCCTTTTTTGTGCGATTGTGACTGCATAGGTTTGTTGGGTGTCGTTAAAGAAAGAAATTTTGGGATTTATTCAGTTTTCCAAGCGCGAGCGGTTGGGGGCCTACCTTGTTTTATTCATTTCTTCACTTTGCGTCGTTCTACCTACCTGCTTTAAAAAAGATCCCTTTCCTGAAACAATACTTGGAGTAACGAATTTGCAAATCGAAGAAGGGAAAACAGTATTGATCAAACGAAACATGGAATTCACGAAGTTCAAAGATTCATTTCCTTCCAAGAAATATACTGTCAATCGAGCTCAACTTGTTTCTGCAATGGATGTCAATCAAGCCGACAGTGCAGACTTCGAACGTCTTCCAGGAATAGGAGAAAAACTTTCTTCTCGAATTGTAAAATACCGCACAAGGCTGGGCGGGTTTATCCATCTGCATCAGTTGAAGGAAGTATATGGTATTCAGGATTCTGTATACGATAAAATACAAAAATCATTATTCGTTGAAAAAGGCTATCGGCCGGTACAGTTAGATATCAATACAGTTGAATACTCGGACTTACGAAAACATCCTTATGCGGATCATCAATTTATTAAAATCGTGTTGGCGTTTCGTAAGGCACATGGACCATTTAGTTCGATAGCTGAATTGAGGGAAGTAGAAGCAATAGACACGATTCGATTGCAGAAATTAGTTCCTTATTTGAAATGCAGCAATTAATCCAGGAAATCTTCTTCCTGTTTTGGAGCGTATTTATCGAATAGTTTATCGATGGCTCCTCCGAATACAGGAAATTTTCGTTTTGCAAATTCTTTGATGATACGAATGGCTTCCAGTGCTTGCTTTTCACTGATTTTAAGCTCTTTCATCAATTCGTCAATCAGTTCTTTCATTAGGCTACTTTGAGCAAGCCCATTTTAGCTTTTTCAAATTTCTTTTTGGCGTAAGAGAGATTCAGGGTGAACTTTTTTTCTTTGGAGGAAGGCAATTCAAACATGGCATCGGTTAGCATGCTTTCGCAGATCGAACGCAATCCTCGTGCTCCCAATTTAAATTCCATTGCTTTCTCTACCATGAAATCAAGTACTTCCTCTTCGATGTGCAGTTCGATTCCTTCTAGCTGAAATAATTTTTTATACTGTTTGATCAATGCATTCTTGGGCTCGGTAAGAATGGATCTCAGTGTGGATTGGTCTAATGGATCCAGGTAAGTAACAACAGGCAATCTGCCGAGTAATTCAGGAATCAAACCAAAGTTTTTGAGATCCTGTGCATTTACAAATTTCAGCAGGTTGTTTTTCATGGCATCCTGCATGTCTTTGTTTACATTGAATCCGATTGCATTGGTATTTACTCTTCGGGCAATTATTTTATCAACTCCATCAAAAGCGCCGCCACAAATGAATAGAATATTTTGCGTATTCACCTTGATGAGTTTTTGGTCGGGATGCTTTCTTCCTCCCTGTGGTGGTACCAACACATCGGTGCCTTCCAATAATTTCAACAAACCTTGTTGAACGCCCTCTCCACTTACGTCACGGGTGATGGAAGGGTTGTCGCTTTTCCTGGCAATTTTATCTATTTCATCGATGTATACAATTCCCGATTCTGCAGCCGGCACATCGTAATTACATACTTGGAGCAGGCGGGTGAGAATACTTTCAACGTCTTCGCCTACATATCCAGCTTCCGTGAATACAGTTGCATCTACAATGGCAAATGGAACGTTGAGTAATTTGGCAATGGTTTTGGCCAGCAATGTTTTACCTGTTCCAGTTTCTCCCACCATGATGACGTTGCTTTTTTCAATTTCAACATCATCGGCCTCTTCTTGCGCAGATTTTTTGGTATTAGGTTTTTGATTCAGTCGTTTGTAATGATTGTATACGGCAACGGATAGAATTTTTTTGGCTTCGTCCTGACCAATCACATAGGTGTCAAGATGCTTTTTAAGTTCTATTGGCTTTTTAACTTGTAGTTTATAGCCGGATGCATTTTCTTTTTTCGCGTCAACTTCTTGAGATACAATTTCTTTGGCATGTTCAACACAGGCCTCACAAATATGACCTTCTTGTCCTGCAATCAGGATTTTGACTTCGTCTCTGCTTTTACCGCAGAACGAACAATGCAAGTTAGATTTGGCCATAGTTGATTGCGATGTTAAAGTGATTCCAAGATGCCGTCTACAATTCCGTATTTCACGGATTCTTCTGCCCCCATCCAATAATCACGATCGAAGTCTTTCATAACCTTATCGAAAGATTGTCCGCAGTTATCGGCTAATATTTTTGCTCCCAGGTGTTTTATCTTTCGGATTTGTTCTGCCATGATTTCCAAATCGGCTGAAGTTCCCTGTCCACCTCCCGAAGGCTGATGGATCATCACTTCTCCATGTGGGAAGATGAATCGTTTTCCTTTTTCACCGCCGCTGAGCAGGATAGAGCCCATGGATGCTGCCATACCCATGCAAATTGTAGATACAGGGGATTTAATCATTTTCATGGTATCGTAAATGACCATACCACTGGTAACAACACCACCGGGACTATTGATATAGAACTTAATTTCTTTTCCAGGAGCGATCGAATCCAAGAACATCAAACGCGCTGTTATATCTTTTGCAGATTTATCGTCTACAACTCCCCATAAAAAGATCTTTCTTTCTTCGATGAATTTCTTATCGAACTTTGCTCCCAGCATCATGTTTTCCATGAGTGGATTGCTTTCTGCCGGCTCTTGTTCTTCGTCCATTTTATTCAACAACATGTTGTTTGTTTTCATGGTATCCTATTTATCCTTTCTTTTGTTTTTTGGGATTTAAAATCAATACTTCATCCACCAATCCATAGTCTTTGGCTTCTTGAGCGGTCATCCAAAAATCCCTATCGAAATCTGTTGCAATTTTGTCTACGGGTTGTCCGCTGTGTTGCGCTACTACTTCGTACAGTTCATGTTTCAACTTTCGGACTTGTGAAACGGTGATTTCAATATCACTGGCTTGTCCACCTGCACCGGCGCTTGGTTGATGCATCATGATTCTAGAATGACGGAGTGCTGTTCTTTTCCCTGCTGTTCCAGCACACATGAGTACGGCTGCCATGCTGGCTGCAACACCAATGCAGATTGTGGAAACATCTGGAGAAACATATTGCATGGTATCGTAAACTCCAAGTCCGGAGTAAACGGATCCGCCCGGGCTATTGATATACATTTGAATATCCCTGGTTCTGTCGGTGCTGTCTAAAAACAACAGCTGAGCTGTGATGATATTGGCAACTTCATCGGTTATGGGGTAACCCAAAAAGATGATACGGTCCATCATCAACCTGCTGTACACATCCATTACAGCAATATTCATGGGTCTTTCCTCGATGATGTTGGGCGTGAGGTTGGTGACCATGTGGTTGGTATATCCATGGAGTGTGTTGCTGGAAATTCCTCTTTCTTTTACGGCAAACTTTTCAAATTCTTTTCCTAGGTTCATGATGGATTGACTTTATGTGTAGCAAATTAATACAAAACCCTCCAAATAGCATGCCCGGATCAAAAGCAGACAAAATGCCATGTACATCGGGAGGATGTCGTTAAACGATTGAGAACCAGTCTCCTGTTGGTAAAATCAGTGATTGTGTTTGGACTGAAGTTCTGCAAATTCAGAGGCAGAAACTTTCTTTTCTTGGGGAGTAGCTTGTTTAGCAGCCCATTCCAGCACTTTTCCGCTGAATACGCGTTGGTAGGAGCTTTCAACTTGTTGTTTATCGCCCATCATCCTGTCTACATAGCTGTCCAACCAATCGAAATTTCCACCCAGGTTCATGGATCCGAAGTAGCCCATGAGTTGCTGGCGCATGCTATCCATGATTTCTTCACGGCTCACCTGAATTTGGTGTTGTGTTCCAATTTCATTGCTAACGAGAGTCCACCTCAATTGATTCAGAAAAGCGGGGAAGTCGCGCTCCACCGATTCTTCTGTTTGTTCTTTTTCTGAACTTTTCAGCAGCCATTTTTTCAAAAAAGCTTCTGGAAACTCCATGGGTGTTTTCTCGGAAAGGATATGAAATATTTCATGTTCCAACAGGTGTTGCGCTTGATGTTTCCAGTATCCTTCGATTTGCTGTTTGATTTCACTTCTGAACGCGTCTTCGGTACTTATTTCTTTACCAGGAATCGCTTCTTTGAAAAACGCTTCATCCAAAGCACGTTTTTCAACGAAAGCAATTTTATGGATGGTCATTAAAAAATGTTGGTTCAGCTCGTCTGCGTTTTCTTTGTTCAAGCCCAAATCTGAAGC
>JBEDAP010000010.1:0-12330 GCA_041177705.1 Bacteroidota bacterium | reverse complement strand
CATCCTATAACCGTAGTCCATACATAGGTATGAAAATTGTTGTTCGCAAATTCGGGATTTACCATCATCACTCTGTTGCCATCTGCTTTGGACTCTCTCATGCCGATCTCCTCCCATCCAGAAACATAGAGATTTCTTGATTTCAATATGGCGTGTACTTTTTCCCAATAATAGATCCAGAGATCACTGGTCTGTTTGAATTTGTCTTTGGGCAATTGCTTGAGCAATTCTTGCGCAAGGGGTGATTTCTCCCACACACCTTGTGGAACTTCGTCGCCACCCATGTGAATCGTCTGAAGCGGCATTCCTGCTTCTTTGTGCATGTTTATCAAAGCATCTATTGCTGTTTCTAAAAAAGTATACACAGACGGCAATGCAATGCACATGATATTATCGCGGAAATTTTGTGCAGATAGATAGACTGATTTATCATTGGCGTCCGATAATAGATATTTTTTAGCTTCATCCGGTTTGCCTTCTTTCATCAAGCGATTGTATCGAGCATCCATGGCCTTTATGGCGGCACGAGCATGACCTGGTGTTTCGATTTCCGGGATCACTTCAATGTGTAGCGACTTCGCATGTTTAAGAATTTCGATATAGTCGTTTCTTGTATAATAACTGCTTTGAATATTATTTACATCTCCTCCGGATCCATATGCAGCGGGCATATGTTCTTTGCTATCCAAGGTATGTCCCCTGATCACCCCAACGGAGGTAAGCTCGGGTAGTTCTGGAATTTCAATTCTCCAGGCATCGTCTTCGCTGAAATGGAAATGCATTTTATTGAGTTTATACATTGCCATCCAATTCAGCATGCGCTTCACTTGTTCTTTGGTTTGGAAATTTCTAGCCACATCGATGTGCAAGCCTCTGTAGGCAAACCGAGGCTCGTCCATAATTTCTGCAAATGGAATATCCATTGTTTCAGCTGGTGTTTTCCATGCGCTCAAGGGCAATAAATTTTTCAACGATTGCATGGCATAAAACATTCCTGCTGCATGGGAAGCTGAAAGTTCTATTCCATTTGCATGTACACGCAATTTATATCCCTCTGCAGGTAATGTAGGATCTGTCTTCAAGCGAATGGATGCTGAAGAAGCATCTGCTTGTTCGCCTGCTTTACCTGTTAGGTATTTGAGTTCCTCCATCAAATAGCGCGCCTCATTGGAAAAACCATTTTCAGCATGGATTTGAATGGGGGCAGTTATTTTCAAGTATCCAGATGGGTAGCTTGCTGATTTGGGAGTTGGAAAAATTTTGGGAAGCTGGGGTTCAGGAATTTCTTGTATAGCAGCGTTTTGATCGAAAATCATTTCTGGTGTTACCTGATCGTTTGTTTGATTCGGTTTTATTTTGAATTGATCAATTTGATCTGGGGCACTAGCGGTTATTTTTGTAATCGCATAGGTTTTTTTATCATCTTGATTCCAAATCCAGTAATATCCGGATGGAGCATCTGAAATATTAAAAGCCCATGCATCTCCAATACCTTTTACAATCAATGTTTCTCCTGGCTTTAAGCCTTTGAAATTGGCAGTGGGGTTTAAATAGAATAGATCGCCGTGATAACGAAACGATTCAAAAACACCGTCAAGACTTTTTTCTGCTAAATCACGGTTGGCATTGTAATAAATGGTCCATCCGCTAGCAGGCAAAATTGTTTTTTTTGAAGTATTGGTAAATGATAGTGAAAACGAGTATTGATCTTTTCCGTTGTAATTGTTGGTAATTAATTTCCAATCAATTTTTAAATCAGATGGATTGAACATGTCTTTCTTTTGAGCATATGCCATCGAAACAGATCCAATCCATACAATCCAAATAGCAATATATTTTTTCATACTTCTAAATTTCAGTTTAAGTAATGGTTTCAAACGAGACTGATTTTAATGAGCAAACTCATGTTGAATTGCGATTGCCATCATTCCCAGACCCTAACTGCAAATATAGTTTTGCTTTTATGGAATTTCACATACGATATATTTTACACCCCACAGATTTTTCTGATCATGCTGCAAAAGCTTTGCAGGATTTGGGGGATTTATTACAGATTCCGAAAACCCGGCTTGTATTGGTGCATGTATTGGAGTGGCCTCCGGTAGGAGGACACCAATCAGCTGCTGAACTTGAACGCATGAAACAGGAAAAATTTGATCAGGTTCAGCAGCACATGAAAGCTTACGTAGCTAAAGTTTTTGGCATGTCTGTACCCAACCCGCAACCCATTACAGAAGTTGTGGATGCTCATCAAGCCTATAAAGGCATTTTAGATGCCGTGCAAAGACATGATCCTTTTTTGGTATTGATGGGACAAAAAGGGACCAGCAAGCTAAAACAGGAATTATTGGGTAGTACGGTCAAGCATGTTTTGGAACATGCAAGTTGTCCCGTTTTGGTAGTCCCCTAGAAGCAGCAGTCTGTTAGTTTCTGACGTATTTTGCCATTCCACCTGGCGGATGGTAAGCTGCTTAAATTGCTTAAATTCGGCAATTCAAAAGCATACGTATGAAAATGAACAGGCTTTGCATTGCTGCCGGTATTTTTTTATTGGCTACCCAAACTCTTGTTGCTCAAAAAAAAGATAGTCTTTTTACCTCGTACAAAAATCTTCCTTTGAAGGCTACCCGGATGTTTGACTTACAAACAACGGAGGGAACCTGGTTGTCATTGGATGTAAGTCCGGATGGGAAAACCATTGTATTTGATATGATGGGGGATTTGTATACCATACCCATGGAAGGAGGCAAGGCTACTCAAATTACCAAGGGGTTGGCTTTTGATCAGCATCCACGCTTTAGTCCAGATGGCAATAAAATTCTTTTTGTTTCTGATAAAAGCGGTGCTGAAAATTTATGGTATATCGATAGGATAAAAAAAGATACAGTTCAACTTACCAAAGAGAGTAATCAAAACTTTCCTTCTGCGGATTGGACTCCGGATGGGAAGTATATTGTTTATTCAAAAGGAAGAAGGATCAATAAACTGTACATGATGCATGTTGATGGCGGGGGCGGTACGCAGCTTATTGATGAGCCGGCAACTCTCAAAACAATTGATCCTGCTGTTGGACACGATGGAAGGTATATTTATTATTCGTTTAGAACCGGTTCATGGAACTACAATGCGCAACTGCCCCAGTATGAAATTGGGGTGTATGATCGCAACAATGCTAAAACCACTAAGCTTACTTCCCGCTATGGGTCTGCTTTCACTCCTGTTTTGAGCAACGATGGAAACTGGTTGGTCTATGGAACACGGTTTGAAGATAAAACCGGTTTGGTAATTCGTAGTTTAAAAACAGGCGATGAGCGTTGGCTTGCTTATCCTGTTCAACGCGATGATCAGGAGTCTATTGCGGTATCGGGAGTCCTTCCTGCAATGGCATTTACTCCAGATAGCAAATATTTGTTGGCTTCTTTTGGTGGTAAAATCAATAAAGTTGATATCAGCAATGGAAAATATCAAGAGATTCCTTTTGATGTAGATGGAAAATTGGAGTTAGGCCCGGAGGTTGTATTCAAGTATCCTATCAAAGACACTTCGTTTGTTTTAGCCAGTCAGATTCGGGATGCAGTTCCATCTCCTGATGGTAAGAAACTTGCTTTCACCGTTCTAAATCGGTTGTATGTTATGGATTATCCTGCTGGAGAACCCAAACGCCTGACGCAACATGATTTTACAGAAGCTCAGCCTAGTTGGAGTCAGGATGGGAAAACCATAGTGTTTACCACATGGAATTCAGAAGGTGGAAAGATGTATACGGTTAATTCGGATGGTTCGAATTTAAAAGCAATAACTGATCAACCCTCCCTTTATCAAACGCCTCGATTTACATTCAAAGGTGATAAGATTGTATATATCCGTGCGCCCTATCAGAAATTCAAAGATGCATTTGATCCTGGATACGATGATGCGGAAGATATTATCTGTTGGGTGAGTGCGAGCGGAGGAGAAGAGCATGTAATCGACAAAGCTGCGGGTCGATACAATCCTCATTTTTCGGTGAACGATGATCGAATTTATTTCAATACAACAGGAACATTGATTTCTATTCAGTGGGATGGAACCGATCAAAAAACGCATGCCAAAGTGAGTGGTATTACTACATATGGATCGATACCTATGCACAAAGGAAAGCCCTTGGTAGATGCATGTATTATTCCGGAAGAATTAGGAAGCGATGATGCACGAGAAAACAATCCACCCTCACCTGCCAGCGAAATTTGGTTGTCTCCCAAAGGTGAAAAGGCGATAGCCAAAGTCAATAACAACATTTATGCTGTTACCATTCCTCAGACTGGAAAGATGATTTCCATTTCCGTTGCAGATGCAAGCGGTGCAGAATTTCCAAGCAGAAAACTAACGGAAATGGGAGGTGAGTTTCCTTCCTGGTCGAGCGACGGAAAGAAAATCCATTACAGTCTTGGTGCTGCTCATTTCGTATACGATTTGGATCGTGCTGTTGCATTGGAAGATAGTTTGAAATTGGAAAAGAAATTGGCAGAACAAAAGCCTGCTGATACCTCGAAGAAAGTAGTAGCTAAAAAAGAGGATCCCAAATACGAACCCAATGAGCACTGGGTAAAAGTGTATTACAAAAAAGATATTCCGCAATCCAGTATTCTGGTGAAGGGCGGAAGAATCATTACGATGAAGGGACAAGAAATTATTTCCAAGGGAGATATTTTAATTGTCAATAACCGCATTCAAGAAATTGGGAAATCAGTTAAAGCACCTGCTGGTGTGAAAGTGATTGATGCCAATGGAAAAACGATTATTCCTGGTTTTGTAGATGTTCATGCTCACATGTGGCCCAATTGGGGCATTCACAAAAACCAGATTTGGATTTATGCAGCGAATCTTGCCTATGGGGTAACTACAACACGGGATCCGCAAACAGCCACTACGGATGTATTAACCTATGCTGATATGGTAGAGTCTGGTGCCATGATGGGACCTCGTGTGTATTCAACAGGACCGGGTGTTGGTTATTGGGCTTACAACGTAAAAGACTCAGCTCAAGCTGAACATATTTTAAAGCAGTACAGCAAATATTACAATACACAGTATATAAAAATGTACTTAACAGGGAACAGACAAACCCGCCAATGGATTATCCATGCTGCAAAAAATCAAAAGCTGATGCCTACGACGGAAGGTGGATTGGATTTCAAGTTGAACATGACAAATTTATTGGATGGATATCCCGGACATGAACACTCTATTCCAATTTTCCCCTTATACAAAGATGTGACCAAAGTAATTGCAGATGCGAAAATGGCTGTGACACCCACACTGCTTGTATCCTATGGCGGTCCCTGGGCAGAAAATTATTTCTATGAAACGGATAATCCATACGGAGATAAAAAATTGCAGTATTTCACGCCTTATGGAGAGTTGGCTTCGAAATCTCGAAGACGAGCTACTTGGTTTTTACCGGAAGAACATGTTTTCCAAAAACATGCAAAAAGTATGAAGTCGATTGTTGAGCAGGGCGGATTAGCGGGGGTTGGCTCACACGGACAATTGCAAGGTTTAGGATTTCATTGGGAACTCTGGGCCATGCAAAGCGGTGGCATGAGCAATTTAGATGCATTGAAAGTTGCCACCATTCAAGGTGCTGAAGCATTGGGACTGGATCAAGATCTGGGTTCGGTTGAAAAAGGGAAGCTTGCGGATTTAATTATCTTGGATAAAAATCCATTGGAGAATATTCGCCATACGAATACCATAAAATATGTAGTGAAAAACGGAAGAGTGTACAATGGAAATACAGGTGACGAGATAGCTCCTACTTTAAAAAAGCTCAACCGAGCTGAATGGGAATCTCAGCCTCCTGCGATTACAACAGGAGTAAAAGAGTAGCAGGGAGCTGTCTATTCGCCTTTTTCCTTATCTTAAGGCAAATAAACAGCTGTATGAAACGATTGCTATCTTTTTTACTTACAGGGATGCTGTGCAGTCAATTGTTTGCACAAGGTCCAAAAGTTTTAGTTGTAACTGCACACCCAGATGATGAAACGGGGTTCTCTGTAACCATGTTTAAGATAACGCATGAATTGAAAGGCGTTGTGGATATGGCGGTGATGACAGATGGAGGAGGTGGATTCGCAGATTCTCAATTGGGAGCGATGTATTGGGGTTTGAACTTGACCGATTCCGTTACGGCACGAACACATTTACCGCTCATTCGAAAACAAGAAATAGCTGCTGCAGCAAGAATCATGGGTGTTCGAAATATTTATTTCATGGAGCAACCCGATGATTGGTATACAACAGATATCACGCCGTATATCTCTGGGAAAAACTGGGACATCCCTTATGTAGAGAGAAGAATGGATCGTTTGCTAGCAGAACGTGAATACGATTTTGTGATTACGATGCTCCCGCATCCTGGTCAACATGGGCATCATAAAACTTCTGTGTTGATGGGTATTCGAGCTGTACAACGATATAAAGGTCCAAACAAACCCATCATCATCGCAGGTAGTCCCATGACCGCCACTTCCAAACCTACTGAGTTTACAATGTTAGATGGCTATCCCGAAACAAAAATCAAAGCCGATGCTCCTACATTTACCTTGAATCGCGCATATCGGTTTAAGGAAAATGACAAGCTGAGCTATAAAATTGTAGCTGATTGGGTGATCGCAGAATACAAATCACAAGGAGCAATTCAGGAAAATGGAATTCATCGCACCGATTTAGAAATGTATCGCTATTACGACATCAACGATGCCAGTGGAATTGCCAAGGTGAAAAAATTATTTGAAGATTTAGCTAAAAGTGGATTTCAACCTAAATAAGTATGCGTATTCTATTATTTATTTCCATTGTAATCTTTGGAGTTGAATGTCAACTACCCAAAGAGACTGAGCCGTCGTTTACATTGATCCCATCCGAAAAATTTCTTTTCAAATCTTTTGTGGATTGCAATATGGCGGAAGCCTGGGTTGGAGATACATTCCGAATATTCCCAGGCAAGTATGGCGAAGATCCTGTGTGGGGATATTCCAACGAACTGGAATATGCGGATGGGAAAAATCCAGATGAAGCTTTTTTAACACCCCATGATCAATTTACGGATCCCATCATGCCTCCCAACGCAGCTCCTGGCACACCTGGATTGCATGGCGCGGTTTGGTTTGAAACTGTATATCAATCCTCAGATGATAAAACAGGTAAAACGCTATATGCTATTTATCACAACGAGAATTATCCAGCTACTTTGCCCTATGATCCTAAAACAGGGGAAGGGTACATTGATACATTGTGGCCGGAGGGATTACTCGGGCCTCAATCAGCAGCAGCTGTGTGTCGCATTGGAGTTATGAAATCGACCAACGGTGGACATTCCTGGGAAAACAAAGGAATTTTTATCGAAGATCTTCAACCTCGGATGATCTTAAAACCACACAACAACTCACTTACGTTTGCAGGTGGAGTTGGTGATCCATCTGCCGTAGCCAGTGGAGAGTATTTGTATCTTTTTTACGGAGAGTATGGGTACCCCGGCGAATACAAAGCGGATCAATACGATTCCGTTTTTGAAGCCAGCGGTCAATGCATCAGTATTGCCAGAATTAAAATAAGCGATTTAGACAATCCTGTTGGGAAAGCTATGCGTTGGGATGGAAAATCTTTTTCTGCTGCCTACAATAGTTTTGGGAAGCCCATTCAGTCTCTGCAAATTCCTGCATCTGAAAAAGGGGGTGCAGCTTCTCGGGCAGGTGGAAATTTTCATTGGGGTCCCTCTGTGAGCTGGAATACCTATTTGAACTGTTGGGTAATGTTGATGGGAAGAGTAGAAGGGCAAAAATGGATAGGAGATAAGATTTATATCTCTTTCAATACGCATAAAGACTTAGGTGAAGGAAATAACTCACAGCAATGGAGTAAACCTAAATTGCTCTTGCAAAAACCCGGTCATGTTTTGTGGTACCCCTCTTTGCAACCTATGAACACGGAGGAAGATGTGAAAGCAAAGAACACCTGTTTGCGTTTAGGTAAGAAAGCTCGCTTGTTTGTAAAAGACATGCAGGGTCCCAATGCTGAGTACTCCTCCGAGTATATCATCGATTTTGAAAAGAAATAATTAGTTCTTTACTGCTACACCAATTTTAGAATCGGCTGTACCATAATAAAGAAACCATTTGTTGTTGAAGTGAACCAATCCCTCAACAAAGCAAACTTCATTTACTTCTCCTAGCTTTTCATAGGGCTTGTTTGGATATATGAAATACGAACTGCTTCTATCTTTTAATTTAGAAGGATTGTTTTCGTCAAATAAAGCCTGGCCTGCACTATAGCTGAATTTGGGCAAGCTGGTATCGTTAAAATTTGCTGCATTGCTTCCGTTGTATATCAATACAATTCCATTTTTTGTTAGCAATGCGAACGGTCCCGGTTCTACCAACCTGCTATCGTGATAACCCATTCGGGGATGCAGTACAGAGATCATTTTTTTATTTTCGTCGTTCTCGCAAACGGTCCATGTTTGTAAATCCTTGGATTCAGCCATGAAAATATCCGTATCTCCAAAATACATCCAATATTTTCCGTTAATTTTTTTGGCAATCATTTTTCCTTGTTGTTCTTCTACAACCAGTGCACCAGATTTCGACCAGGAATTGATGTATTTTTCGTTTGACAAAACTGGACCTTTTTTATTCCAATGAATGAGATCTTTCGAAAAAGCATAGCAGAGTCGCGCTGTTTTCCCATCGTAGGAAGTATAGGTTAAAAAATATTCACCGGATTCTGTTTCAACTATTCGGGGGTCTTCAATTCCGCCGGGCCATTCGTATTTAAGTAAACTGTCTTTGTCTGGTGCTAAAATGGGCTGGGAATTTTTTTTAAAATGAAGCCCATCTTCACTTATTGCCAAACCCAATCGGGATGTTCCATTTCTATCTTGCGCTCTGTAGACAAGATAAATTTTACCATCTTTTTGGAAGGCGGTAGGGTTCAATACATTTCTTTCTTCCCAGTTTACAGTAGTATTTGAAACTGGACATGCATAGTGCTGATTGCTGTCGGGTATCAAAATGGGGTTAAGGCTGTCTACCTTCTCAAATCCCAATAGCTGCCAATCTCCTGTATTATCCGTAGTGTTTTTACAAAAGCTCAAGGAGATAGCGAGTGCAATCCAGGTAATGAATCTTCGAATCATAGAACTGAAAAATATTTCAATGAATTTATTTCATAATTTCCAATACAATCGGAAAGAAATGCGAATAGTTGGTTTATTCTTTTTAATGGCATTTGCAGCAACTGGATTTACGCAACCAATTGATACGACTGAATGGAAACAGTACATGAGTCGAGTTCAGATGCATTGGGATAGTATAGGTACAGATTTTTATGATGGAACCATTGCTGGGAATGGAAGGCTGGGAGTTAATATGTACAGGGAAGGAAAGAAGGCCTTGCGTTTTGATATCGGAAGATCTGATGTAACGGATCAGCGACCGCATTATCCTGATAGCATGTTTACACAGCAATTGATTTCAAGGCCTCGATTGCCGATTGGGCGAATGGTAATCCGAGCAGAAAGTGAGATCACCGGTGCTGATTTGAAATTGGATTTGTACAATGCTGAAGCCAAAGGGGTTGTTTTTACTCGTCAGGGTTCTATTCAGGTTTATTTTCTTGTCCCCACGGGGGAAGATGTAGTTCATATTGAGTTAACTGAAAAAGGAACTGAGCGAATTGTTTGTGAATGGACAGGAGAAAAAGCCATGACACCCCGAATCAGTTATGGACGAGTGAAGGCTGAGGAATACCGATACGAAGTCAATCCTGATTTCACCATCAAAGATTCAGCCGGTTTGGGAATTTGTTATCAACCGTTGTTGTACAATGGGGAGTATGCTACCGTTTGGAATCATGCATTGAAAGGAGCCATTCATGTCATTGATGTTGCAGTTGGGAATAGTTCGGAAAAAGGTAAAGCCATTGGAGAAGCAGTTTTTGCCATTAAATCTTTTCAGTCCAAATCATTGGAATCGGTATTGAGTTATCATCGGAAATGGTGGAATGGATTTTTTCAAAAAAGTTTTATTTCAATCCCTGATAAGCGCGTTGAGACCTATTATTGGATTCAATTGTATAAACTAGCTTCTGCCACCAGAGAAAATAAGCCCATGATTGATTTGATGGGTCCGTGGTTTACCAGCCATACACCTTGGCCTGCCATTTGGTGGAATTTGAATACGCAGCTCACCTATTCTCCTATGTTTGCTTCCAATCATTTAGAGCTGACCAAACCTCTATATAAAAATCTCAACGATAACATCCAGAATTTAATCAACAATGTTCCAGAGCAATGGCGTACAGATGCAGCAGCGATAGGTAGAATGTCTGGTTTTGATTTGCATTCACCCTTGAATCAAAATGATTTACGCAAAGGTCAGTTTGAGCCTGGTAACTTGATTTGGGTTATGCTGTATTATTACAAGTATTATCAATACAGTGGAGACGAAACTGAATTAAAAACAAAAATTTACCCTTTATTGAAACGAGCGGTGAATTACCTCATTCATCTCTTGTACAAGGATTCAAAAGGAGTCTATCATTTGGTGAAATCGCACTCCCCTGAATTTGCAGATGCAGAAGATGCGCATTATACCTTATCTGGGTTGATATGGGGACTGCAAACTTTAACACGCATCAACGATCGATTTAAATTAAGAGATGCAGATAGAGAAAAGTGGAATGAAGTGTTGCAAAATTTGGTCCCCTTGCATTCCAACGAAAAAGGGTTTATGTTGGGAAAAGATGTTGAACTTACTGGATCACATCGGCATTTTTCGCACCTGATGGCGATTTATCCTTACCGATTGCTGAATCCAGAGGATCGTTCGCATCAACTGGTTATCCGAAAATCCATCAACCATTGGCATTCGATGCCTGAAGCACTTGCTGGGTATTCTTATACTGGGGCATCGGCCATGTTTTCTTTATTGGGCGAAGGGGATTTGGCTATTGGTCAGTTGCGAGATTATTTAAAGCGGCATGCAAAACCCGGAGGGTTGTATGCAGAAGCAGGACCGTGTTTTGAAACGCCTATGGCATTTGCTACCAGTTTATTAGAGATGTTGATTCAGAGCGATGAGAAAAAGATTAAAATTTTTCCAGCTATTCCTGCGGAATGGAATGAATTGAGTTTTTCGCAATTGGGAGCCGAAGGTGCATTCCTTGTAGATGCAGTTTTATATGAAAGCCGCATTCAACAAATCAAGATTAAAAGCTTAAAAGGCAACCCCTGTGTATTGGAATTTAAATCTTCAGAAGCATATGATCTTGTTTCCAACAAGCGTGGAATTGTCGTTCCTAAACTTGAACGGAATGGTGAGAGGATTGTATTGCGATTTAGCACAGAGCCTCAAGAAGAGATTACCATCCACAGAAAAAACCGGAGTGTAGCCAAGGATTTATTGGTTCATTTTAAAGAGGATCAATTTTATTGGGGCTTGAATAAAAATTTCTACAAACCATGACCCGAATCTCATTTGTATTTGTTTTTCTTTTTTTTCTATTTGCTTTTCAAAAACTAGAAGCGCAATCCAAGCCCAATGTAATTGTGTTTTTGGTCGATGATATGGGATGGCAAGATTGTTCCGTGCCTTTTGGGAATGGGGTTACAGCATTCAATGCTATTTATGAAACGCCTAACATGGAGCGATTGGCCAAGCGGGGTGTGAAATTTACAAATGCATATGCCAATTCTGTTTGTACTCCAACCCGAATAAGTTTGATGACTGGAATGAATGTGGTGAGGCATGGAGTTACCAACTGGACCAACGTAAAAAAAGATACGCCTACGGATTATCCTGATAGTGTATTAATTCCTCCGGACTGGAACTACAATGGATTAAATCCGATTTCACCTCAACCCCATGCTGTTCGGGCGACACCTCTCCCGGTACTTTTAAAAAAAGAAGGGTACCGTACAATTCATTGCGGCAAAGCTCATTTTGCACCCTATGGAACACCGGGGTCTGATCCAATTCAACTGGGATTTGATGTAAATATAGCTGGGACGGCAGCTGGGCATCCGGGTAGTTTTTTAGCAGAGGATCGATACAGGGGAAATCCAACAGATACATTTTGGGCCGTTCGAAATTTGGATCATCACATAGAACGAGGCGATTTTTTAACCGATGCACTTACTCAGGAAGCTATTGCAGCGTTGGAAAATAATAGAAATTCCGGCAAACCTTTTTTCTTGTATATGGCTCATTATGCTGTGCATGTTCCATTGAGTAAGGATAAGAGGTATTATCAGAAATACATCGATAAAGGATTGACTGATGCAGAAGCCCG
>JBEDAP010000009.1:0-4018 GCA_041177705.1 Bacteroidota bacterium | reverse complement strand
CGTCACTTTCCAATGCCATGATAAATTTTTTGTTTTCGGTTTTAGCCACTTCCGCATAACGCGTACCGCCTCTCAAGCCATTTTCTTCGTTCATAAACATAACGGCACGTACAGTACGCTTGGGCTTTATGCCCAAAGCTTTAAGGGAACGAATTACTTCAATGCTTTGCACACAGCCTGTGCCATCGTCGTGTGCACCCTCTGCCAAATCCCAACTGTCCAAATGCCCACCCACGGTAATGATTTCATCTGGAAAGTCAGTTCCCCGGATTTCACCTACTACATTATAAGACAACACATCTTCTAACATCTTGCAATTTGTTTTGAAATAAACGGAGCTAACTTGACCCGTTGAAATTGCCTTGCTCAATTCCTCTGCACCAAGTGTACTTATAGCAACAGCAGGAATCTTTGGTGATCCTTCATCATATCGTGTTGCACCCGTATGCGGATTATCATCGATTACAGGCGATAAGGTTCGAACAATCACCCCAATAGCCCCAAGAGCTGCAGCTTTGGATGGACCTTGTGAACGGTAAACCCCAGCTTCTCCATAAGCGCGAAACGTATTGATGTACCGGGGATCCATTCGATAATTATAAAAAACAATTTTCCCTTTAACCTGTGATGCACCTAAGGCTTCGAGCTCTTTAAAACTTTTAACTTCAACAATTTTCCCTGTAATGCCATTGGCGGCTGTCCCCACTGCATTTCCCAAAGCAACAATATTCAGTGGCATACTTTTACCATTAGCTAGTCGAGCTATCCCAACTTCTTTTTCACCTCGCACCCAACGGGGTACCATGCATTCTTGCAAATAAACCGTATCGGCTCCAGCCTCTTTTAACATGCGTGCCGTTTGTTCCACTGCTTTTGCTGCACCAGGCGATCCCGACAACCTTGATCCTACTTTTTTACACAAATACCGCAAATTTTCATAGGCCTTGCCATTCATAAATATTTCATCCGAAATACGCTTGATGGTCAATGAATCTGATGACGACTGCCCAAACAAACAAATTGTAGAGCATAAAAAACTGAATACAAAAAGAAATCGGATCATACGAAGAGGATTAGACTACAAACTACTTAATTTATTTTTATTTGAGCATGCCAAAAAGAAAGCATAAACGTTATTCTTGTTAAATTCGTTGTTTATATTTCATAAACATGAACATCGGCATTGTTTGTTATCCCACATTCGGAGGAAGTGGAGTTCTTGCCACAGAACTCGGAAAAGCATTAGCCGATAAAGGCCATGCAGTCCATTTCATCACCTATCAACAGCCTGTTCGCCTGACTGGATTCAGTGCAAACATTTTTTTTCACGAAGTACGTGTGCCTACCTATCCGCTCTTTGATTTTCCTCCATATGAAACTGCGCTATCTAGCACATTGGTTGACGTGGTAAGAAACAACAAGCTTGATGTTTTGCATGTCCATTATGCCATCCCCCATGCTTCTGCAGCCTATATGGCCAAGCAAATATTAGCAGAGGAACAAATTCATATACCATTTATTACTACGTTACACGGAACAGATATAACCTTGGTGGGAAAGGATAAAACCTATGCTCCGGTTGTGACATTTTCCATAAACCAAAGTGATGCAATAACAGCCGTTTCTCAAAACCTAAAAGAAGAGACCTTCTCCAACTTTGATATCAAAAAAGAAATTTCGGTCATCCACAATTTTGTTGACATCAAGCGATTCAATAAAAAACCTATCGACGCGTTCAAAAAAGCTATTGCACCCCAAAACGAAAAACTGATACTTCACGCTTCGAATTTTAGAAAAGTGAAAAGAATTGCCGATGTGATTTACACGTTCAATAAAATCAAAAAGGAAGTCCCGTCTAAATTGTTGCTCGTAGGTGATGGCCCAGAGAGACCTATGGCGGAGGAATTGTGCAGGGAGTTGGGCATCTGCGATGATGCACGATTTGTAGGTAAACAGCAAGACATGGAGGATATATATGCCATTGCAGATTTATTTCTCCTGCCCTCGGAATATGAGAGTTTTGGATTAGCTGCATTGGAAGCCATGGCTGCAGGCACACCAGTCGTCGCTACTCAAACAGGAGGCATACCAGAGATTATTGAATCTGGCATCAACGGCTATTTAAGTGAAGTGGGGGATGTTGAAGACATGAGTAAAAATGCCATCAAAATTTTAAGCAACCCACTTGTACTTGAGAGTTTTAGGAAGAATGCACGTTCACATGCAGAGAAATTCGATATAGAAAACATCGTTCCACTGTATGAGAATCTCTACGAAAAAGTGATAAAAAAATAATCCGATTGCCTATCTGTTTTTCAACCAGATTTCTGGATTTACAAAAGTAGATTCCACGTTCACCACAAAAATAATTTCACCATCCCCATCGTCATTCTGCGCAGCCTTTCCAATGACTTGTCCCATTTTGACGTTACTACCCTTTGTTACATTTACAGTTGACAAATTGTAATAAGTGGTAAAATATTTGCCATGTTTTACAGTCACAGTTTGACTACCTGCAACGTCGTAAACCGTTGTTACCACTCCATCGAAAACAGCCTTCACAGCAGTTCCTGGAACGGTTTGAATGGTAATACCAATATTATCCTCGATCAGTGTGGTGCCTTCTATCTTTTGCCTACCAAAACCAGAGGTCACCATGGCCTTATCCACCGGCCACGGAAGATTACCGCGATTGTTCTCAAACCCCACAGATACCCGGGTTACTTCAGGCGTATTTTCTAAAATATTTTCTTTTCGAGCCGGAGCTGCAGATATACTGGGTCCCGATTTAGGCTCAGCAGATTTTGCAGCAGGAGCCGATACCGTTGCTCTTTTCGCTTCTTCTTCGGCTTTCCTTCTGGCTGCTTCTATTTCTCTTTTTACAATAGCCGCAATAGAGTTTTGTAAACTGCGTTCTACCTTGCGTTTCGCAGCCATCTCTTTGGAGATTTCACTTTCTCTAGCTTTCAGCCGCGAAACAAACTGGTTTTTCTCCTTTTTCTCACCCTCTAAAATTTCTTTTTGCTTGTTCTGCTCAACCAAAACTTTTTCTTTCTCTTGTTTATTAGCAGAAAGCATGTCGATACGAGCGGCTAATTCTTTTTGAGTTTTGTTGATGTTTTCAACTTGGTCATCCCGGTATTTTCGGTAGCTTCTCAAATACGTGGTACGCTTCAGCGCATCGTTGAAACTGGCTGAGGTAAATATGAAATTGAGCATGTCGTAATTACTTCTGCTTTTGTATGCGTACTCAATGGTTTTTGCATATTGCTTTCGCAACGTGTCTAACTGCCGACCTAAA
This sequence comes from Bacteroidota bacterium, assembly GCA_041177705.1. Lineage (GTDB taxonomy): Bacteria > Bacteroidota > Bacteroidia > Chitinophagales > Chitinophagaceae > Pollutibacter. The sequence continues at coordinate 717 of JBEDAP010000009.1, read as the reverse complement.
CGGTAAATCTCACGGTTGTTATTGAAAATAGTATTGTCGATGAGTCTCATTTCATCGTTCAAGTTGTTGATGACCGCATACCTACTCCTCAATTTGCGCTCCAACAACTTTAACTCAGAAAGAGAAGCTTTTTTGTCTTTGGATATGGCACTTTGCGCCTGTTGCAATGCAGCAATTTCTTGCTGGATCTCTTTTCGTTTTTTCTCCAATTCCTCTTTGGTTTGCGCATTCAACTGCATTCCAATAAAAAAGAAGAAAAAAATCAATGAGAGTAAGCGGCTATTCATAAAAGGAATAATGGTCATGAACAAAACTCCTATATTTTTCGTGTAGAATACGTTAATTTATCAATTTAAAATTCTTAGGGATGCTAAAGGGGAAAGTCATTGGTTTTTCAAACTCCACTTGTTTAAAATCTAAATTGACTTCCAGCTTTGTTTTTTCTGCTAAGTTGATATTTCGTACTTCAGCAAATTTCCAGATCCCTGCAGACACATACCCTGAGTAAGATAAATTGGCTGTTCTGCTTCGGGTCACATCCACATCATCCAATTTACTAAACAACAAACTCAGATCAGATTTGCTTACGGTAATGAAATGTTTGAATGCATCTCCAACAGTTGAAAAAGAAAGTTTTTCACCCTGATCTGAAAAAGCTACAACCGTTTTATCCAAATAAATCGGATTACCTAAAATAAGATTCTCCAGTGTCTGGTA
>JBEDAP010000008.1:0-2607 GCA_041177705.1 Bacteroidota bacterium | reverse complement strand
AATTTTTTAATTGCCCTAGCAAGCCCGCTTTTGTCAACAGTGCATCTAAATAAGAAGGGTATTCAATCAGGATTTTTTCAATTGATTCCAGAGATTGCGTGAATTGTCCCTCGTCTGCCTGAACCAATGCTTTTTCATACAAGGATTTTGCCTTTCGTGAAATTTTTGCCGGGTCGTATTGCTGGGCAATCGTTTGAAATCCCAAAACCAAAGAGAGAAGAAAAAGACAGGCTTTCATTTCCTGAAATTAAACCAAAGAATTCAGGATCCTGTGCATCAAACTGTTAATCTGATTAGGGAATTTGCAGGTACTTGTGTGTCTGCATGGATAAGATCCACTTGGGATTTTTTTTGATGTAATCAACCACTTGGGGATACATGGAATCTGTCTTGCTCCATTCTGGCTGTAAATACAGGAGACATTCGGAATTGACCATGGATGCATATTTCTCGGCCCATTGAAAGTCAGAGGTATTGTAGACCACCACTTTAAGTTCATGCGCCTGCTCAACCACTGCAGGAATAGGTGATTTGAATTTTTTTGGAGAAACGCAAATCCAATCCCAAGTGCCGCTGATGGGATATGCACCGGATGTTTCCAAATGAACGCGTTTGCCCGCTTGATGCAAAGCAGCAGTCAGTTGATCTAAATTATGCATCAACGGTTCACCGCCAGTTATCACAACGATGTTGAGTCCGGATGCCTTTACCCAATCCACCATTTGCTCAATGGATACTTTTGGATGGAGATTGGGATCCCAACTTTCTTTTACATCACACCACACACAACCTACATCGCATCCGCCCAAACGCAGAAAATACGAAGCATGACCAGTAAACCGACCTTCACCTTGTAAGGTTGCAAAATGTTCCATCAAAGGAAGGGATACCATTGCTTCACTCATAGGCACTCAATCTTTAGCTGCACAGGCTTTGAATGTATTCATCATCAAGGCTGCGATGGTCATGGGGCCTACTCCACCTGGAACCGGTGTGATATAAGAACAGTGCGGAGCTACGTTATCAAAATCCACATCCCCCTTGATCGAGAAACCTGATTTCTTGGATGGATCGCTAACACGGGTGATACCCACATCCACAACTACAGCACCTGGTTTAACCATATCGGCTTTTAAAAATTCAGGCTTACCCAATGCTGCTATGATGATATCTCCTTGCAGGCAAATTTCTTTAAGATTGGGCGTATGCGAATGACAAACAGTTACGGTGCAATTGCCAGGATATTCATTTTTATTCAGCATAATGCTGATAGGTCGCCCTACAATATTACTTCTGCCTATCACCACAGCATGTTTGCCTTTGGTTTCAATTTGATAATGTTCCAATAGAAGTAGAATACCATAGGGAGTTGCAGGATAAAAAGTGGGCAAGCCTTGAACCATGCGACCCACACTTTCCGGATGAAATCCATCCACGTCTTTGGTGGGGTAAATGGTTTCGATGATCTTCTGTTCAGAAATATGCTTGGGCAAAGGCAGTTGAACTAAAATTCCATCTACATCAAAATCTTCGTTCAACTCACCGAGTTTGAATAACAAATCTGCTTCTGAAATGGACTCGTCTAAACGGATTAAAGTGGATTTGAATCCAATTTCTGCACAGGATTTTACTTTAGAACCAACATAGGTTTCACTGGCACCGTTGTTACCAATCAGAACAGCAGCCAAATGAGGAATTTTTTTTCCTTGCGCCAATCGCTCGGCTGTTTGAGTTTTCAACTTATCCTTTACAGCCTGAGAAACCAATTTACCGTCCAGTAGATTCATGCGGCAAAGGTACTGTGGTGAAAAATGACTCCCAAAAATGATGTTTCTCCCCTAACGGATTTAAATACCTTCTTCAATTTTGAGGCATGAGGTGGTGGTGGATTCTGTGTGTTTGTTGCATGAGTAAGGCACGTGGGCAGTCGATTGAGATCAAAAGCATATTTCCTTATGGAGTAGCAGGACTGCTCAAAGGGCAGGACATTTTGATTCGAGATGGAGTTTCTTCCGGAGTGGGAATGGTTGGTCCTACTGTGGGCCTAGCCATCGAGAATCGATTTTCATTGAAGGAGTTAAACGTGTTGAGAATAGCTGGATGGATCCCCATTCAGAAAGGAATTGGTAAAATAGATATTCAAACCTGGGGATCAGAATTGTACCGAGAGCATCGTATAGGTGTTGGATATGGACTTCCTGTTTCAAAAACCTTTCGATTGGGTATTGAATTCGATGGAATGACCTATCGATTCAAAGAATCGAGCCCCCTGTTCTGTATTCAATCAGGAATCGATTTTGTATACGACATCTCTGCAAAATCGAAATTGGGATTTCAGTTTCAGCAAAGTCGCGCCGTAAAGAAAATCAATTCCGAGAACAAGCTCCAACGGTTTCAAACTTCGGTTGTCCATCAGCTTAATGACAACCTTTGCATTGGGATAGAATCGGTGAAGGAATCTGGAGGCAGCATCACTACTGGCAATTTTCTTCAATGGATTGTCTCAAAAAAACTCAAACTCTGGGGATACCTTAATTATTCAAGTGCAGAGATGATGGTAGGCGGGCAACTCCCAGTTGGGAAATACAAATATACCTTGTCGATGAG
>JBEDAP010000007.1:0-8559 GCA_041177705.1 Bacteroidota bacterium | reverse complement strand
CTTCCAACTCTTATCAGAAGATTGCGAGTGCGGCAACCAAATCAGGTGGTAGTTCATCGCAGACCGATTTCCGTTTCCTATCTTATTTCCTTCGTGCCAACTATACCTTGATGGATAAGTACATCATTGCTGCCAGTGGCCGTATTGATGCTTCCTCACGTTTTGGTAAGGAAGCGAGACAAGGATTTTTCCCTGCGGTATCTGCAGGTTGGATCCTTACGAATGAAAAATTCTTAGACAACAGCAAATACTTGAGCTTCCTAAAACTCAGAGCCAGCTATGGTATTGTAGGTAATGCAGAAATCGGAAATTTCCCTCAACTCGGTTTATTCTCAGGTGATGCAGGATATGCAGGAAATGCAGGTCAGCGTCCTTCTCAGTTGCCGAACGATAGTTTGCGTTGGGAAACAACTGCACAAGCAGATATCGGATTCGATTTCGGTTTATTCAACAACCGCATTACGGGTGAGATTGATTACTATCAAAAGAATACAACCGGATTGTTGTTGAATGTAAATATTCCTACAACTACAGGTTTCGGTAGCATTGTTAAAAACGTAGGTAAGTTGGAGAACAGCGGTTTTGAATTTGTATTGAACACACAAAACTTGGTGAGAGCTTTCAAGTGGTCAACCAATTTCAACATCGCGTTGAATAAAGGAAAAGTAACAGATATTCAGGGTCAAATCATCGAAGGCGGTGTAAGCAGCATGAATCGTGTTGAAGAAGGCTACAACGTAGGTGTATTCTTCACGCCTGAATTTGCAGGTGTTGATCCTAACAATGGAAATGCTTTGTTCTATTTGAATACCAAGAAAGCTGATGGAACAAGAGATAGAACTACAACCAGTGTGTACAGTCAAGCACAGCGTGTTGTGGTTGGCGATCCAAACCCAGATTTGATTTTTGGTATCACCAATAACTTCTCTTACAAAGGCATCGACATGTCTGTATTTTTCAATGGTGTTCAAGGTAACCAGAACAACATTTACGGGATGGGTCGTTACTCATCTGCCAGTATGTTGTATGAAGACAACAATACAGCAGATCAGTTGAGAAGATGGAGAAATCCCGGTGATATCACCGATATTCCTCAGGTTCGTTTGTATCGTGTGAATGGTTCACAAGCCAGCAGCAGATACATTGTAGATGGATCGTACATCAGATTAAGGACTGTTTCACTTGGATATACTTTAGACAGCAAGACGTTGTCGAAGTACAAGATGGAAAAAATCAGAGTATACGTTTCTGCACAAAACTTGTTGACATTCACCAAGTATCCTTATTGGGATCCTGAAGTAAATGCCGACAGCTTTGATTCCAACATTGCCAAGGGAAATGATTTTTACACACCACCCCAGCCTAGAACATTTTTGGTTGGTATCAATGTGAGTCTATAACCTTAAATCTTTTGAACATGAAAAAATCTATATATACAACCATAAGCAAACGCGCTACAGTTGTCCTGGTGTTAGGTTTACTGGCAACCGGATGTGAAAAGCGCTTAGACATTACTCCTTTTCAAAGTATTGCTGCTGACAAGGCCTTGCTTTCTGAAGGTGATGTAAACGTTACCTTGGTAGGTGCTTACGATGGAGTACAGAATGCTGCTACGTATGGTGGCGACATCATGGTGCTGAACGAATTGATTGGCAATACCAGCAACATCAACTTTACAGGAACTTTTGCAGGCTTATCAGATGCCTATCAAACCCAAATGGTTTCCAACAATTCATTTGCAACAGGAACTTGGGCAAGTGCTTACAATACCATCAACCGTTGTAACAATGTATTGAGTGCTGTTGACAAGGTAACATCTTCTCCGGCCAGGAAAAATTCAGTAGAAGGTCAGGCTTTATTCCTCCGTGCTTCTATGTATTTTGAGTTGGTAAGATTATATGCCAAGACCATTGGAGATGGTGATGCAGCAACCAACCCAGGAGTACCTTTGGTTCTAAAGCCTACATCTGGTGTTACTTCAGCTGACTATCCTCCAAGAAGTTCAGTGAAAGCAGTATATGATCAGGTTATAGCTGATTTGATCAAGGCTGAATCTTTGCTTCCTGCAACCAATACGATTTATGCTACAAAGTGGGCTGCTGCTGCGCAACTTTCACGTGTGTATCTTCAGTTGAAGAATTACACAGAAGCAGCCAATGCGGCTAACCGTGTAATTACTGGAAGTGGTAAATCATTGAACAGTGACTTTTCGAAACTCTGGTTTACGTTCATCACCAATGGCGGAGCTTCTCCATCTGAATATCTGTTTTCAATGGTTGTTACTGCACAAGATGGGACCAATTCTTTGAGTACCTATTTTGGACGAGCTATTGGAACTATACCCGGTACCAATGGAAGAAGTGATTGTAAAATAAAGGCTGCTCATTTAGCTCAGTATGAAACAGGTGATGTACGCAAGAACTTCTTTGTTTTGAGTGGAGGTAATTATTATACACAAAAGCATTTAGACCGCTATGGAAATGTACCCATCATGCGTTTGGCTGAAATGTATTTAACACGTGCAGAAGGAAATTTCAGAAGCGGAACAACCGTTGGTGCAACTCCTTTGGCTGATGTTAATTTGATTCGTCAGCGTGCAGGACTTGCTCCACTTACATCTGTTACTATTGATGATATCACCAAAGAAAGAGCACTTGAGCTTGCATTCGAGGGACTTTACTTGCATGATGCAAAACGTTTACAAAAAAGCGTTGGCTCACAGGCATGGAATTCAGCCAAGTTGATTCTTCCTATCCCACAACGTGAGATGGATGTCAATAAGAATTTAGTTCAGAATACAGGGTATTAAAATTGTATACAAGAAGTTCTTCTTGCAAGCCTGCCGACTATCGGCAGGCTTGCTTGTTTTAATTATATTTGCCCGATGAAATCTACTCCATTTGAACATATCCACCTTGCGTTAGGAGCCAAGATGGCTGAGTTTGCAGGTTACAATATGCCCATATCCTACACAGGAATTAATGATGAGCACCATGCAGTTCGAACCAATGCAGGAGTGTTTGATGTCAGTCACATGGGAGAGTTTATACTTAAAGGGGAGTATGCACTTGCGCTTATTCAAAAAGTAAGTTCAAATGATGCATCTAAATTGACCAACGGGCAGGCTCAATACAGTTGTATTTTGAATCAGAATGGGGGTATTGTAGATGACATGTTGGTCTATTGTGTGGAGCAAAACAAAGTATATATGTTGGTCGTGAATGCTTCCAACATCCAGAAGGATTGGGATTGGATCATGCAATTCAATGATGGGAGTGTGGAGATGCACAATATATCCGATAAGACTTGCTTGCTTGCTGTGCAAGGTCCCCATGCCAGCAAAATTCTGCAGCCGCTTACCGAAATGGATATTTTGAATTTAAAATATTACACATTCGTAAAAGGGGTATTTGCAGGAGTAGAAAATGTATTGGTGAGTGCAACGGGATATACCGGTGCAGGCGGAGTTGAAATTTATTTCGAGAATAAAAATCAAGATGCACAAAAAATTTGGGATGCCATTTTTGCTGCAGGCGCTGATGCGGGTATCAAACCCATCGGTTTGGGTGCGAGAGATACATTGCGTTTGGAAAAAGGATATTGTTTATACGGGAATGATATTGATGATTATACAACACCGCTGGAAGCAGGCTTGGGTTGGATTACTAAATTCACCAAGGAGTTTACTGCATCTGAGTATTTAAAAAAACAGAAAGAAATTGGTGTAGAAAAAAAATTAGTTGGATTTGAAATGATTGATCGTGGAATTCCACGCCACGACTACCTGATACGTGATGCTGAAGGAAATATGATTGGACGAGTTACTTCCGGTACGCAGTCTCCCACATTGAATAAAGGGATTGGGATGGGGTACGTTTTGAGTGACCATGCAGCTGTAGGTTCTGAGATTTTCATTGACATCCGAGATAAACAGATAAAAGCCGCCGTTGTCCAATTGCCTTTTGTCAAATAATTTTACATGTCAGCTTCACGGAATTTACATACGCTTCTCTCTCCGGCTTTATTGGATTTGTATGATGTGAGCAATAGCATTGTGGTGATCATTGATGTATTGCGTGCTACTTCTACTATTACTACGGCATTGCATAATGGAGCAGCATCTGTTATACCTGTTGCAACAGTTCCTCAATGTATAGAATTGGGTGAATCATTGGGAGGTATTACTGCCGGAGAACGCGATGGTAAAGTAGCTGAAGGTTTGAAGTATGGCAACTCTCCTTTTGAATATCCCCGAAGTTTTATCGAAAATAAAATCCTTGTTCTTACAACCACCAATGGAACTAAGCTTTTACATATGGCATTGGACAAAGGGGCTCCGGAGATCATTACCGGATCCTTCCCTAATTTATCTGCCGTATGTGATTATCTTTTATCAAGCGATAAAGATGTTTTGTTGGGTTGTGCGGCTTGGAAAGATCGGATCAATATAGAAGACAGCCTTTTTGCGGGAGCGGTCATTCATCGGATCAAAGAACATTTCACCATTCATTGCGACGCATCCAAGCTGGCAGAAAGTATTTACCTTGAAGCAGGCGAGGATCGGTTTGGGTTTATGGAAAGACGTGGAGCCACGCATTATCATCGATTGATGAAATACGGTTTGGAAAAAGATATTCGCTATTGTTTATCGGCAGATGTTGCCAACGTCTTACCTATATTCCGGGGTGATCGTTTGATCCTGGAATAATTTCCTTTAAATTGTAAAAAAATTTCATGAGCAGCTCTACATTGAGAAGCCAGGGTTGGTTTGGCAGAACCGGAAAGGACGGATTCATTTATCGTGCGTGGATGAAAAATCAAGGAATTCCTGATGAAGAATTTCGTGGAAAACCCGTGATTGGTATTTGCAATACCTGGAGTGAACTTACACCGTGTAACGCGCATTTCAGGGAGTTGGCTGAATCTGTTAAAAAAGGAATTATCGCTGCCGGAGGATTTCCTGTAGAATTTCCCGTGATGTCGTTGGGTGAAACGTTGATTAAACCTACTGCCATGCTATACCGCAATTTAGCCAGCATGGATGTAGAAGAATCGATACGTGCCAATCCAATGGATGGTGTAGTGTTGTTATGTGGCTGTGATAAAACAACACCCTCGTTGGTGATGGGCGCATGCAGTGTAAATATTCCTACCATTGTTGTTTCTGGAGGTCCTATGCTGACAGGTCGCTATGAAGGAAGAAGCATTGGCACTTCAGATATTTGGAGATTCAGTGATGCGGTTCGCAGTGGTGAAATGTCTCAAGAAGAATTGACAGTTGCCGAGGCCTGCATGTGCAGAAGCAGAGGTCATTGTGCAGTAATGGGAACCGCTTCTACCATGGCTTGTATGGTGGAGTCACTCGGACTCTCTCTTCCCTCTAACGCAGCGATTCCAGCAGCAGACAGCAGAAGAAAAGTGTTGGCTCAATATTCAGGTCAACGCATTGTTGAAATGGTCAAAGAAGATTTAAAACTCTCTGATATTTTAACACGCGAAGCTTTTGAAAATGCTATACGTGTGAATGCAGCCATTGGAGGGTCAACCAATTTTGTCATTCATCTTTTGGCAATTGCAGGAAGAATTGGGATTGAATTGAATTTAGAGGACTTCCATCAAAATTCTGCTGGCATTCCTTTGCTAGCCAATCTTCAACCATCGGGTAAATATTTTATGGAAGATTTCTACTATGCAGGTGGACTTCCCGTGGTGATGAATGCTTTGTCTGAAAAATTGCATCAGCATTGTATTACTGCAAACGGTAAAACAGTTAAAGAAAATTATGCCAACGCTCAGTCGTATGCTGATGATGTAATTACAGATTTGGCCAAGCCCTTCAAAACCGAAACGGGTCTTGCTATCCTGAGAGGCAATCTTTGCGAAAATGGAGCCGTGATAAAACCCAGTGCTGCAAGTCCACATTTAATGCGACATACCGGGAAAGCAGTTGTTTTTGAAAACATAGAAGATTATCATGCGCGAGTGGATGATCCCAATCTTCAAGTGGATGAAACATCGGTGTTGGTATTGAAAAATGTAGGTCCGGTAGGATATCCTGGTATGCCGGAAGTGGGTAATATGGGAGTACCAAAACGTTTACTTGAGAAAGGGATAAACGATATGGTGCGTATCTCTGATGGACGCATGAGTGGAACTGGATTTGGAACCGTGGTTTTACACGTATCACCAGAGGCGGCTAAAGGAGGAACACTCGCTTTGGTTCAAAACGGAGATTTGATAGCATTAGACGTTTATAACCGAACGTTGGAATTACTGGTTGATGAAGAAGAGCTGAATAAACGAAGAGCAGCTTGGAAACCTACACATACGGTAGCTGAACGCGGGTATGTTCATATGTACCAGTATCACGTGGAACAAGCACATTTAGGAGCGGATATGGATTTCTTAAAAGGATGTTCAGGAAGCAGGGTAACGCGTGATTCACACTGAGAAAAAAATTTGCAAAGTTACGCTATAATTTCTGCAATTGTTGTGGCTTAACTTGTTTATTTAATTCTTCTATTTTTCTTACAAAGGCGGGTTGATATTCGCTATCTTGCGAAATCACCTTTATCACATGTCCTTATCTCACCTGCTGAAATTTATATATAACAACGGTACCGACGAAGTAATTCGTAGAGGTAAAAAAATACATGCTATCGGGTATGTAGAGTTTATTGAATACGATGAGCTGGGAGATTCAATAAGCTTCAGGGTGAAGGATGATAATTACACTACTTTTTATAAGGTATATATTCAAAAATTTAAAGATCCACGCGCATTATCCCTGCGATGTACTTGTCCATACAATCTTGGGGATATATGCCGACACGAAGCAGCCGCTTTACTACAGTTGCAAGATCTCTTAGATAAAAATATGATTGGTGGAGATGCCGTTCGTTACGATCAGCGTCATACCGTCATTAAAATGAAACATATTGATCTGCGAACCATTCGCATGTTGGCAACTCCAGGAGTAGCTGAAAAAGCAGAACAAATTTTACGCAGTACGAAAGCCGTAATTACCAAAGCCAAGGATGAACGAATTGAAGCGCAATTGGATTTGAATGGCGAATCCTTCCCTTTGGTTATACAGCGCAACGAAGAACGAAATTTTGATACCTCCTGTAAATGTCAGGAGGAAGAGCACCCCATGTGTTTGCATAAAACCATGTTGTTTTTACAATTGCTAAATGCCTATGGTGCCCATTATTTTGACAGCATTCGAAATTGGGACAAAGAAAAAAATAAGCTACTCGGCATTTATGGATATAGTATGTCCGACGCCGATTGGGAGCAGAAATTTGAGTTTACTTACAAAGACGGCAAACCCTTTCTGCGGGTATTGGATCCCAATGTCAAACGTGTTTCCGGACCTATAGAAACTAAGCCAGCGCCCAAGGTCGTTGTTGAGTCGGCTCCTCTTGAAGAGATTCAGGGTTCAACAGAGGCAACACAGAGATTGGGTTTGGTTGTGGTAGAAACGCCTTCTAAATATCCTGGGTTTACCGTTGAATTGGTGAGTGGGGAATTTGATGAAGATGGATTTGAATTTTTAGGGAAAGTAGAGCAATTGGATCTGACCAAGTATTTAAATACAGGTGTTTTCAATGAAGCGGATACCTCACTAATCAATTCAGTTAGAAAACTGCAGTTTTCTGAAATTGATAAGTATGTAAGTCGCAATTCACCTTTTTCAGGTATCTGGGAAAATATTATTTATTCAGAAGAAGAAGGGTTACCTGCAGAAACGACACAACTCATTGATGAATATTTGCATCCTAAATTGGTTAAAATAATTGCAGATCATCAAGGCAAAACGAAATTTTTCCGATTGGCACGCGGTAAAAATTTTACTACATCTAATCTTCAAGCAATAGAAGTTTCGAATAGTAGGATGAGTCCCGGACTTCGAATCAAACCCGTGAAAAAAGGAATTGAAATTGTGCCGATTGTTTATGTAGATGAATGGGATGTAGAGTTATCAGCCAATGAATGGGGTTCTCATCTTCTTGTTTTGTTAAACAATACCTTATACGCCTGGCAAGCCAAAGAAGATTTAGAGTCGATAACCGAATTTGGCAAAGGAAAAGACATGGTGGTATCTCAGACTGAGTGGCCTACGTTCCTTGAAAAACAAATCATGCCTTTCTCACGACAGTATCGTGTTGAATTTGATAAAGCACTTATTACAGATCCTTTTGATGGTAAGCCTGAAATACAGTTGCAGCTGCAAGAGAAAAATGATTACTTGATTTTTTCTCCTCAGTTTTTATATCAAGGATATCCAGTAAAGTTTTCCGATAAGGAATTGATCCTGATACCAGAATCAGGAAAAATAAGAACGATCAAACGTGATCTCGAACAGGAACGAGAGGTATTGGCCAAACTGAACGGGCTGCACTCCAATTTTGTGAAAGTAGAGAACAGCTTCAATTTGGTTCTCAAAGGAACCGAGGTTCTAAAAAACAATTGGTTTTTCCTTTTTGTGGATGCTATGAAGGAGATGAATATTCCTGTCATTGGCTTTGAAGTTTTAAAAAACTACCGATTCAATAC
>JBEDAP010000006.1:0-3995 GCA_041177705.1 Bacteroidota bacterium | reverse complement strand
TCCCGTTGTACCATCCAATACCAACAAGGTTTCGTGTGGCGCGTCGGGAATTACTTTTTGAATTACACGCTTGATTTTACTCAGCTCCTCCATGAGGTGAGCTTTGTTGTGCAAGCGACCTGCGGTATCAATCAAAACAATATCAGCACCCTTTGCAACTGCACTATTCACGGTATCAAAAGCAACAGATGCAGGATCGCTACCCATTTCTTTTTTTACAATGGGAACGCCTACACGTTCGCTCCAGATGGTGAGTTGATCAACCGCTGCTGCGCGAAAGGTATCGGCAGCTCCTAACATTACTGATTTTCCGGCAGCTTTGAAATTGGTTGCCAGCTTTCCGATGGTAGTTGTTTTTCCAACACCGTTTACACCTACAACAAGAATCACAAAAGGCTTTTTGCCTTCGGGGATTTCAAACTTGCGAATGCTATCGCTTTCCTCGTCGATCAGGATATTTCTGATTTCTTCGCGAAGCATTTCCTGGAGTTCGGAGGAGCTCATGTATTTATCACGAGCAACGCGGTTCTGAATTTTTTCAATGATTTCAAGCGTAGTATCTACACCAACATCAGCAGTGATCAACGCTTCTTCCAATTGATCCAATACTTCGTCGTCTACTTGGGATTTACCCGCAATGGCTTTGGTAATTTTAGAAAAGAAACCTTCGCGGGTTTTTTCCAAACCCTTTTCCAGTTGCTCTTTTTCTTTTTTACCAAACAGTTTATCAAATAATCCCATTGGACCTGCCATTAATACAAAAGCTGTCCCGACTTATGTAAACGGAACAGCTCTTGACGGTAATGAAAATAAATTTATTGAGCGAGGAATTCCTTCACCTTGTCTTTGTGAACGATCTGCTCTTTGAACGTATAGGCACCAGTTTTTGGACTTCTTACTGCCTTGATCACCTTCGTCCAGTTCTTCGCTTCAGCTGAAGCTTTCAAGTCTTTTACCTTCGCGTTTTTAGATGCTGCCTTTGCCATGATTATTTAATTTCTTTGTGAACAGTATATTTCTTCATGATGGGGTTGTATTTCTTCAACTCCATGCGCTCAGGGGTATTCTTTTTGTTTTTTGTGGTGATGTAGCGACTTGTGCCTGACATGCCAGAGTTTTTATGCTCTGTGCATTCCAAAATCACCTGTACCCTGTTACCTTTCTTTGCCATTGCTTGGGATTATAAAAGTTGATCAAATATTTACGCCTTGTGCTCTCAATTCCTTAACCACTGGATACAAACCGTTTTTGTTGATGGTGCGGATCGCTTCAGAAGATAACTTCAACGTAATCCACTTGTTCTCTTCTGCAAGGAAGAAACGCTTGGTCTGTAGGTTGGGCAGGAAACGACGCTTTGTTTTAATATTGGAATGCGACACCTTATTACCGGTGATGGGACGCTTTCCTGTTACCTGACATACTCTAGCCATAAACTCAAATTTTTAGGGAGTGCAAAGTTATGCTTTCCCCGGGTTTATTACAAATTTTTGTTGACCTTATAAGCCCTTAAATATCAATAGCTTCCCCATAAGCTGCCGCTACCGCCTCCTTAACCGCCTCACTCATGGTTGGGTGCGGGTGGATGGCGTTCAGAATCTCATGGTGGGTGGTTTCCAGCTTGCGGGCTACGACCACCTCAGCGATCATTTCGGTTACCCCTGCGCCAATCATATGGGCACCTAGGAATTCACCGTATTTGGCATCAAAAATCACCTTAACAAACCCGTCGGTATTACCAGCTGCGCTGGCTTTTCCGCTGGCCATGAAGGGGAATTTACCCACTTTGATCTCGTATCCGGCATCTTTGGCTGCCTTTTCTGTATATCCCACCGATGCAATTTCCGGTGAGCAGTAGGTACAGCCAGGGACATTGTTATAATCGATGGCATGGGGCTGATGAGCATATTTTTTCTCAAGATATCCAATCGCCTCAGCCGCATTGATGCCTTCCTTACCCGCAACGTGAGCCAGGGCTTGTCCGGGTGTACAATCACCAATTGCATAAATACCTGCAACGGAAGTCTGTTGGGTTTTATCAACCACAATCTTTCCTTTTTCCATTTTGATTCCAGTCTCCTCTAAACCGATGTTCTCGATATTGGGAGCAATGCCCACAGCACTTAAAACTAAATCCGCTTCCAAAACAGATTCTCCGGCAGCCGACTTCACCTTGGCTTTAACACCGGCACCGGCAGTATCAACAGATGTTACTTCGCTCGAAGTCAATATTTGAATTCCCTTTTTCTTGAGTTGCTTTTCCAATTCCTTGCTGATATCAACATCTTCAACAGGAACAATTCTATCCATGAATTCCACGATGGTCACTTTCGTTCCCATAGCATTGTAAAAGTCAGCAAACTCAACACCAATAGCACCACTTCCAACTACGATCATTGACTTTGGCTGGGTTGGCAATACCATTGCTTCGCGATAGCCAATGATTTTCTTTCCATCTTGAGGGAGGTTGGGAAGCTGGCGGCTTCTGGCTCCTGTAGCGATGACGATGTATTTTCCTTCAACAATTTGTTTTTTTCCATCGGCGGCAGTCACCTCAATTTTTCCTTTTCCTGCAATCTTGCCGTATCCCATGATCACATCGATCTTGTTCTTTTTCATCAGAAACTGAACACCCTTACTCATTTTATCGGCAACACCGCGACTGCGTTTTACAACGGCTCCAAAATCATGCTCAACGCCGGAACTTTTGATTCCGTAGTCGGTACTGTGCTTTAAGTATTCATACACCTGCGCACTTTTGAGCAGGGCTTTGGTTGGGATACAACCCCAGTTCAGACAAACACCACCCAAACTTTCTTTTTCGATGATTGCCACTTTTAAACCAAGCTGAGAAGCCCGAATTGCAGCCGGATAACCACCGGGACCGCTACCCAAAACAAGAACGTCGTATGCCATGATTCAGTTTTTAATGATTGGGTGCAAAATTAAGGTATCCTTGCCAATTCGGGTTTCAATTGAGATGTGGTTTTATAAGTAAATTTGACCCACAATGAAAATCACCGGATCCCTTTTTAAGCTGATTTCAGTCCCGTTACTCCTGCTCCTTTTGTCTTGCACCAAAGACAGTGGTACAGATGGAAGCGGAAACAATCCATGGGATCCCAATGCCATGCATGGCGTTTGGATCACCACGACTGCTAGTCCAGTTTTAGATACGAAAACTGCCATTGTCGATGCCGTTGATGCCTGCAAGAAAGCTGGCTTGAACAATATTTTTGTGGTTGTGTATAACAGTGCCCGCACGATTTACCCCAGTGAGGTAATGGGAAGAATTGTAGGTGTCAAACAAATGGAACGATTTGCCGGCAGAGATCCTCTCAAAGAGTTGATCGATGCAGCCAAAGCCAAAGGGATTAAAGTCCATGCCTGGTTTGAATATGGGTTTGCAGCTTCTTATGGCTCACAGGGCGGGCCCATTATCGCAGCGAAGCCGAATTGGAAAGCGATTGATCAATCGGGTAAA
Source organism: Bacteroidota bacterium (assembly GCA_041177705.1). Taxonomy (GTDB): domain Bacteria; phylum Bacteroidota; class Bacteroidia; order Chitinophagales; family Chitinophagaceae; genus Pollutibacter. The sequence goes on along the minus strand of JBEDAP010000006.1, from coordinate 514 downwards.
CTGGTTTCAAAAAACGGATTTGAGTGGCTGAATGCATTTGATCCGGAGGTGCAGCAGTTCATGTTGGATTTATTCAAAGAGGTTATAACCAAATATGCAGTTGATGGTGTGCAAGGTGATGATAGACTTCCTGCTCTACCCTCTACCGGCGGTTACGACCCGTATACGGTTTCATTGTACAAACAGGAAAACAACGGAGCTGAGCCTCCTGTAGATTATAGAGAAGCCAATTGGGTTGCATGGAGAGTAAAAAAATTGAATGGATTCATGAAGCGACTCTATACAGAGGTCAAAGCGCTTAAACCATCGGTGCAAGTCACCATGGCTCCCAGTCCATATCCTTTTGGCAAAGATGAATATTTGCAGGATTGGCCCACGTGGGTGGATAGTTCTTGGGTGGATGCTGTGATACCGCAATGTTATCGATACGACATTACAGCATATACAGCATTGGTGAGTCAGCAGCGCGTGTTTTATCGAAACGATAAAATCCCTCTTTACCCAGGTGTCTTAT
>JBEDAP010000005.1:0-3939 GCA_041177705.1 Bacteroidota bacterium | reverse complement strand
GGATATAATGCAATACGTGCTTGGGTCTCCAACGTTGCTGCGGTTTGCCATCATCACCTATTGTTTCAATCTTGGAAAGTCCAGCATAAAAACAAGCATCCGCTATCAGCTTTCCTGCTCTTCCATGATCCGGGTGCCGATCGTCCAATATGTTCGCCAACACCACTTCGGGTTGGTATTTGCGTATCACACGAATCAATTTCAATTGATGCTCTTCGTCGTTTTTGAAAAAGCCATCACGCATACCTAAATTTTCCCTTGCGGATAATCCCATGATCGCCGCTGCATCTGCTGCCTCTTTTGCGCGTGTTTCGGCGGTACCGCGTGTTCCCAATTCACCGGCAGTTAAATCCACCACACCTGCGGCATTGCCTTTTTTCACCTCGTTGATGAGGGTGCCTGAACAACTCAGCTCCACATCATCGGGGTGTACACCAATGGCTAAAACAAATAGTTTCATCTAGTTAATTTCTGCCGCAAAGATACTGATTAGGATGCATGTCCATACATCCGGGCTACTTCCAATACGATGCGCTCCATTTCCGCATCTTCCCCCTTGGGATTATATGGCTGTTTGAGACTGCTACCAAATACCCAAGCTATGGTTTGCCAGAATCGAGCAGAGAATCCACCCCTATATTCTTTTACAATCTCATAGCAATTGTTACTGGTTTCTCGGTTGATAAGCTTCATCAAAACCTTGCCCTGATAAACAGATAAATTGGTGAGGGGCTCCGTAAATTCTTTTTTGAGGTCTTTTTCGCGCTGACTCAAATATTTTTTTCGCTTGTGCTCGTCTTTTATCTTACCCAGATTCGCGTTGACTTCATTGATGATGAACCCTGCTTTTTTTGCATAGGGATAGGTAACATATACCGCATTTCTCAATCGAGTCCATTCGCGATGTGCTTTTCTTTGCTGTGCATCCATTCTTCCCCATACCAACACCATATCCAGTACTCGATAGGTCATGGTATCCCCTTCGTAAACAATATAGGGCACAACTAAAGTATCATTAGGACCATAAGCCTGCTGCGCCGAGACAGTTCCGGCCCACATGATTAATCCTATGATGAAATAGTTACGCACCACACTAAATTAAACAAGTTTTTGAAAAGATCCTGTTAAGGGCCCATGAGCCCCTTTAAACTAAACAGCGTATAGTTTGGATTTCAAGCGATTAAACATGCTCACGATAAAGCCGGCTACCATGATAATCGTTCCCAACCACAACAGATTTATCCAAGGGAATCGATAGGCTTTGAGCGTGATATAGCGCATCGCAGCATTGGATTCTTTCACACCCAATTCAACACCGCCATTTTCACCCTTTTGCAAACTAAGCACCAAACTCTGCTCCATGATGGTATCGGTTTTCGCAGAATACGCTCCAAACTTGGAGAAGAATGCAGGAGTGGCATTCCATTTCCTTCCTTCTTTGGAATAGACTGTTATCTCCGACAACCAAGCACTATCTACAACCGGAAGTTCCTTATTGTCATTCTTGTTTGCAGTTAAGATGCGGTCGACAATCACAAATCCATTTGAATAGAAAACAGTATCTCCGGAGTTAACGGGACTGTATTGAAAACGCGTTGTGTCTTTTATTTTGTCGGGATTCAACCAGGAAGAAATGTAAACGAAAACATCGTTGGATAAATAATGCCGCGATCCCGGGTTGGAAGACAACTGAGTGCCTTCGTTGGATTTCATCAAGAAGGCATTGGGAGTAATGTTGAAATTTTCAACAATCGAATTATCCGCTGTATCTGTTTTTATAAAATTGATCTTGAAAAAAACTTTATCATTCTTCTCTTCGGTTGAGTCGCCGAGGTAGGTGACGGTATACTGCCCCATCGGCGTTGGGATGTTATGAATCAGCGTGATATTCTCTCGAGGATCTTCGTCCCTGCCCTTTGCGTCTTTCAATCCTTTGATGGCGATGCCTGTTCGATTCTCTGATATCACTTCTTTCTTGGAAGACGAAATCAAAATACCCATCAACATCATACCAAAACCCAAATGTGTAATGGATGCACCGGCTGCTTTCATTTTCCATTTTACTACCTGTGCCAAATACGTGGCGTTGGCAATTACTGCATAGATGGATGTCCACAAGGCCAAATGAATGGCCGAAAGAAAGCCGATTCCGTATTTATCGTATTGGATGTTGCCAAACGCACTTATCAATGCAGATAGAACAACCGTGATGATGGTTGGAATCAACAATTTCGACCATAAATATTTTCGTGTGGTATCCTTGTATTTAAAATACTGTGTAATGGCCGTAAGCACGCCAATGATTATAGCCACCAAAATCATGATCCGATTGTATACATACTCTACATCTTCACCAATGGCCCATTGCGTTCCAAAAATTTTATTGATGAAGGGAAGCGAGGTTAATAAAATGATGTATACGCCGGAAATGAGTAAGAGCAAGGAACCTACAAACATCCAGAACTCTCTCGAGTTCATACTTTCTTCTTTGTGAACCACAGGTATATTTTTCCGATCTCTCCAGTATAAGATAGCAGGAAGGAAAATGAAGAAAAGCAACATGATGATCAAATGCCAATAAAGGGTGCTTCCCTCCCCGGTAAACGAGTGAACAGAGGTATCTCCCAAAACGCCCGTACGCGTAAGGAAAGTGGAATATAAAACCAAGAGATAGGAAAGTCCGATAAACAAATAACTGGCCTTGAGTGAATGCCCCGTACTTTGGAATATCAATAAAGTATGGATTCCTGCAACTAACAAAAGCCATGGCACCATGGATGCATTCTCTACTGGGTCCCAAGCCCAATATCCACCAAAAGTTAAAGACTCATAGGCCCAGGCGGCTCCCATCATAATTCCCAAACCCAAAATACCTGCAGAAAACAAAGCCCATGGCATCACGGGTCGCACCCATCCTGCATGATCTTTCTTCCACAATCCAGCTATGGCATAAGCATAAGGAACGGCAGCAGATGCAAATCCTAAAAACAATACAGGCGGATGAATGACCATCCAATAATTCTGAAGCAATACATTCAATCCATTCCCATCGGTTAGGTATTTCGATAAATAATCCGGATCCTGAAATATAGGCGCATCTGGAAATTCATTGCGCATCAATACAAAGGGGTTGGTTCCGATACGCAAATCGAATAAATAAATTCCAATTAAGAAGCTGGCTAAAAAAACCTGAATCATGCTCATCACACTCATCACAGGATATTCCCATTTCTTCGACCAGCGAATTAAAAACAATCCCAACACCGCATTCCAAAAGGCCCATAACATGAAACTGCCTTCCTGCCCTTCCCAAAAACAACTCAGCAAATACTGCATATCCAAACTGCGTTTGGAATGTTGATGGGCGTACTTGTATTCGAAATAGTGATTGTAGATGATGAGGTAAAGCGTGAAGAAAACAGCGAGGACGGAAAGAGCATTGACAATAAAAGAAACGCGTGCTAATTTTTTCCAAGGTTGTTCATCGATGGTGCCTGTTGCACCAACAGCTTTCATGTTGGCATAAGCTGCAACCAAGGCAGAGCAAAAAGCAAGCAGCGTTAGGAACATCCCAATCTGACCTATCAGCAGGTGTTCTCCGTTGTAGTTTATCATAAGGTGGCAACCTTTTCGTCGGTGTACTTAGATGGGCATTTCAAAATAATCTCCTTGCATTCAAATGTTTCTCCCTGCATAGAGCCTTTCATCACCACACGTTGACTTTTTTCAAAATCCGTGGGCTTGGCATTGCGGTAAACAACTTGTGTAGAAGAACCCAAGGAATCAACAGCAGTAAAAGACAAATAATTGGGGTCTTTGATCGGATCGTATACGACGGGTTTGGTGGTGTCTAACTTGGCAATCAGGTGTACAAATTTTCCCTCTTTTCTTCTTGCGGATTCTACGGAATCGTAGGTACTGATGTCATCCATCAGGGTG
>JBEDAP010000004.1:0-2706 GCA_041177705.1 Bacteroidota bacterium | reverse complement strand
CATACACACAAAAAAATGCGCAAAAAATGCGAAAAAAAAAATTGTGTAGACAAAAATAAATGGAGCGAATGGTGCAGAAGTGATTGCCCACTCCCTCAGGAAGCTTCTTCAATTATGCCGGGAACCTCTAGCGATTTTGAAGATTGATTTTCGCAATGCCTTCAATAACATCTCTCGTGAAGCATTTCTGCATATTGTCAACCTATATTATCCGGGTGGTGTCGCCAGCTACATATCTCATGCATATTGTGACGCGCCAATACTTCAATTTGGGGATTTTCAGATTCATTCCTCTGAAGGAGTACAACAAGGTGATCCACTCAGCCCAGTTCTTTTCTCAATGGTGCTGCACTCCTTGATCATGAAATTGGAACATGAGTTAGATCTACACTTGAATCTTTGGTTTCTCGATGATGGGGTCATTGTGGCGACTCCAGCCGTTCTGGAGTCCGTTTTGGATATTATAGCAAACTTTGGATTTGGATTGGATCTTAATCTTGGCAAGTGTGAAGTGTTTCCCATTAATCAAGCAGACATTTCGTCACTTGATCCTGCAATCAAAAGGGTTACCGAATTGGAAATACTCGGAATCCCGGTATCGCATCCTGAAAACTTTGGAGTACAGGAGTTGCAGACTTTACTTTCAGAATCTCTTAAAATGTCGCATCTTCAGTCTCAATTCTTATTACTCCAACAATCCTTTAATGCGAGGCGCCTGAACCATATTTCAGAGCTTGTGTTCTGCCCATGACGTACCTTCAAGACGTGGAAAACATGTCTCGTCAGCATTTAGAAGAGTTACTTGGACCCATTGATGACTCTAGTTGGGCCCAGGCCTGTTTGCCCACTCGCTTGGGTGGACTCGGCATTGCCAGTCCATCTAAATTCGCGACATGTGCCTTTCTAGGTTCTTACTTTACAGTTTTGCCGACAGTTTCTCTTTTACTGTCTTCTCTGTTTGATTCTCTAGATTCCTCCATGGAACTTTCGATGCTTCAGCAGTTCAATGAAATTCATTTGCCTGCTGATGCTGCTCTCACGCCAACAGGTCTTTCCCAATTATTGACGGATGGGGTTAAATTACAATCTCATCTTACACATATATCGGAGTCGCTCGCCTTTTCTTCATTATCTCAATCGTTGGATCCTTCACAAAGGTTGTGGCTTCATTCATGCGCTAAATACATGCCTCATTGGGTTCGTTGTTGTCCTAATAAGCAGGTTGGCACTTTCATGCAGAATCAAGACTTCAGGTTAGCCATCTTGAATCGCATTCGTGGTTTGCGGTTTCCGTTAAACGCCTCCTGTACCTCTGGGGAGAATGATCATATGGTGTTAGCGATTGATCCAAATGGGCATCACTGTACGGGCTGCAAGAATGGTGGTGGAATTCATCGTCGTCATGACAAAGTGGTGCGAGTGATTTTTGACGAAGCTTCTTTAGCGGGTATTCAAGCATCTATGGAACCTCCCAATCTTATCTCTGACAACCAGTCTCGTCCGGGAGACATCTTCTTCCCATTCTGGAGCTTCGGTCGATCGCTTGCGATGGACATTAGCATCGTTGTGCCAACGCGATTTTCGGATAATATCCATTCTGCGGAACACAACGCTCAAGAGGCTTTGGAGACGGCTTACCAGGAGAAGGTCAAGAAACATGCCGAGAATTGTCGAAATCATGGGATTATGTTTCAGCCCCTTATCTTTGATACGGCGGGAAGTATTCATCCCCAATCTTACAAATTCCTCTTGGAAATTGTTAAATTGCGTGCTCTACGTTTAGGACTTTCCAATTCTGAAGCTTTACATCAATTTTTCCATCGCCTGAGTGCCACTTTACAAATAGGGAATGCTCAATGTATTCTTTATCATGATACTTGCATGAAGTTGTATGTATAACTTGGTTAATAAACTCCAAATGGAAAAAAAAAAAAAAAAAAAAAAAATCCATATGGGGATCATTTTCTTGGCTGCAGATCTCTTGGGAACTTGAGTAATCGTCATGATCATCTACGTGACACTTTTGTCCATTTCCTCCGGGCGGCTAGTATTGTCTCTCAAAAAGAAGTTGTTGGCGTACTTGGAGGAAAGGATCGCGTTGGTGATTTTGTACTGCCTTTTGCGGATAACAACAATCCCGTATACTTTGATGTTACGGTCCGGGCTCCTTTGATTGATCGTCAAAGAATTCGCAATACAATTGCTGAACCAAATCGGGTCGCCGAACAGGGAGTACAGGATAAGCTGAAGGCCCGCAAAGCTACTGATGAAGGATACATTGAAACTCCTAGTGGCCCAGCAAAATTCGTTCCCCTTGGATTCTCTGCTCTTGGCGGCTATTCTGCGAATGCTTCCAATTTCGTCACAATGGTTTCCAAGGAGTGGTCTTTGCGGTCAACCTTGCATTATTCCGTTTGTGCAAATAACATGCACAACAAAATTTCTTTCGCGTTGTGGAGATCAAACTCCATTTCTCTTATGAATGGTCTCAATTCATTACTGAAACAAGATTTAGAATTGTGCGGACCTATTTATAGGAACAAATGGGGCGAGATTAATCCTGATGACGATCTGAATCTGTGCGAGCTGGCAGAGGATGTGGATTTACCACCTTAACGGGTTATTTCATTTCGGTTCCTAGTTTTATTCTTCTAAATACAAGTGTTGCATTTATTAAAAAAAAAAAAAAAAAAAAAAAAAAAAAAA
>JBEDAP010000003.1:0-2710 GCA_041177705.1 Bacteroidota bacterium | reverse complement strand
GCACCCGTTGTGTCGATCAATTTACCATTAACCTGAAATCCCTCCTGAGCAAATGCGCCCAATTGAAGTCCTAATGCAATCAAAATCAACCTAAAAGATCTGCTCATATTCTGTTTTTCGTGAAAATTGGATGACAAAGTTAGTCATTTGCCTTCGGTAGCTAACCAATTGATTATTACCGCTCATCAATAAACCAAGATTCGCCATAAAAGGATTAATTTTGACCCCTTAGCAAGAACCTAGCACATGTTAAAAATACTCTCTGGGTTGTTTGGCGGCAGCAAATCGGAAAAAGATGTAAAGGCCATCAACCCCACCGTTCAACAGATAAATGGACATTTTGTTACATACCAATCCCTTTCACACGATGAATTGAGGGCTAAAACTGGTGAATTCAAGCGTCGGATTGAAGATCACCTGAAAGAAATCAACAACAACATCCATGCCTTAAATCAACAGGCTGAACAGTTGCCCGTTGAAGATATTTTGGGAAGGGAGGATATCTACAAAGAAATTGATGTCTTAAAAAAGAAAAAAGACGACCAAATCGAAGAAGTCCTAAATCAAATCCTTCCAGAGGCGTATGCTGTTGTTAAAGAAGCAGGCCGAAGATTCAAAGAAAACGAGGAGATCAAGTCTACCGCCAGTGAGTTAGACAAAGAGCTCAGTGTAAAAAAAGAGTACATCAAAATTGAAGGCAATCAGGCCACCTACAAAACCAGCTGGATGGCCGCCGGCAACCTCGTCAACTGGAACATGGTACACTACGATGTGCAGTTGATTGGTGGTACTGTTTTACACCACGGCAAGATCGCTGAAATGTCAACTGGAGAAGGCAAAACATTGGTATCTACCCTCCCCGCTTATCTGAACGCCTTAGCAGGCGAAGGAGTGCATATTGTTACGGTGAACGATTACCTGGCAAAACGAGACTCCGAGTGGAACGGAACTTTATTTGAATGGTTGGGACTTACTGTTGATTGCATCGACAAACACCAACCACATTCCGATGCGAGAAGAAAAGCCTATCAGGCCGATATCACTTACGGTACCAACAACGAGTTTGGATTTGATTACTTGCGCGATAACATGGTTCACTCTCCGGATGAAATGGTTCAACGCAAGCATCATTTCGCGATGGTGGATGAGGTGGATAGTGTATTGATCGATGATGCCCGTACTCCTCTAATTATTTCTGGTCCGGTTCCCAAAGGAGACGATCAGCAATACCATCTGCACAAGCCTAGAATCCAACAACTGGTAGAAGCACAGAAACAAGTTGTTTCTAAATCTTTATTGGAAGCAAAAAAACTAATTGGCGAAGGCAAAGATGGTCCACAAGATGGAGGCATTCATTTGATGCGTGCATTCAGAGGATTACCCAAGAATTCAGCACTCATCAAATTTTTATCTGAACCTGGAATAAAAGTCAAGCTTCAAAAAGTTGAAAACTACTATTTGGCTGAGCAACAAAAGCACATGCCGGAAGTTGACGAAGAATTGTATTTCCACATCGATGAAAAAAACAATCAGGTTGAACTGACTGACAAAGGATTGCATTTTATAACTAAATCGGGTGAAGATCCAAACTTCTTTGTATTGCCCGATCTCAGTGTAGCCCTGGCAGAAATTGAAAAGCATGCTGAAAGTTCTGAGGAGAAGATTCAACGTAAAGAAGCATTGCTCAATGAGTATTCACTCAAAGCAGATCGTATACATTCCATACAACAGCTTTTAAAAGCGTATACACTTTTTGAAAAAGACGATGAGTATGTTGTCATTGACGGACAAGTTAAAATCGTGGATGAACAAACGGGCAGGATCATGGAAGGAAGAAGGTATAGCGATGGTTTGCATCAGGCGATAGAAGCAAAAGAAAATGTAAAAATTGAAGCTGCTACCCAAACCTACGCCACTGTGACCTTGCAGAATTATTTCCGCATGTACCACAAGTTGGCCGGTATGACAGGTACCGCAGAAACAGAAGCAGCGGAATTGTGGAACATCTACAAATTGGATGTGGTTACCATTCCCACCAATTTGAATTTAATCAGAAAAGACGAAGAGGATTTGGTATATAAAACCAAACGTGAGAAATTCAAAGCTGCCATTGACGAAATAGAACGACTCCGAAATGCAGGTCGACCTGTATTGGTGGGAACCACCTCCGTTGAGGTTTCTGAGTTATTGAGCAGAATGCTGCAACAGAAAAAGATTCCACATAATGTATTAAACGCCAAACAACATGCCCGTGAAGCTCAGGTAGTTGCAGAAGCTGGACTTGCTGGCAACGTTACCATCGCCACCAACATGGCAGGCAGAGGTACAGATATCAAATTAGGACCAGGAGTAAAAGAAGCAGGTGGATTAGCAATCATAGGCACAGAGCGACACGAAAGCAGACGTGTTGACCGACAGCTTCGCGGTCGCGCTGGTCGACAAGGCGACCCCGGTTCATCTCAGTTTTACGTTTCGCTCGAAGATGATTTGATGCGCATGTTTGGAAGTGATCGGATTGCATCGCTGATGGATCGCATGGGATATAAAGAAGGTGAAGTGATTCAGCACAGCATGATCACCAAAAGCATTGAGCGTGCGCAGAAAAAAGTGGAAGAGAACAACTTTGGCATTCGCAAGCGCTTGCTTGAATACGACGATGTTATGAACAAGCAGCGGAGTGTTGTGTATGGAAAAAGACAACATGCTTTGT
>JBEDAP010000002.1:0-7042 GCA_041177705.1 Bacteroidota bacterium | reverse complement strand
TAAATCGTTTGGAGCTCATCGTAAAAGACAACGGGAAAGGGTTACCTGTTGATTGGACCCCTGAAAAATCAGGCTCCATGGGGTATCAAATTATTGGTTCATTTGTAAACAAATTGAAAGCCAAATTGGAGTTTATTTCAAATCAGGGTACAGAAGTTCGACTAGCTTTTGAGGTGAAAGAAAAAAAGATTGCATGAGTGAAATTCGAATTTTGATTGTCGAAGATGATCCTTTGATCGCAGCTGATATCGAGCAATGTCTGAGCACAATTGATTATTCAGTTTCTGCAGTAGTGCATAATTATGAAGATGCAATTGATGCCCTCGGTAAAAGTCCCCCTGATGCCGCATTGTTGGATATTGACTTGGGAGGAGAAAAAGACGGTATTGCCATTGCAGAATATATTCGATTGCATGTAAAAATTCCTTTTGTATTTCTGACGTCTTTTGGCGATAGGCAAACAATTGCAGCAGCAAAAAAAGTGCAGCCAGCTGGTTACATCATAAAGCCCTTCGATGAGAGGGATCTCTTAGCCAATTTGGATATTGCCCTATACAATTATTCCAATTCAAAAAATGCCGAGCAACCCAAGCTTTCTCTCATCCATCTGAATCGTCACTTAAGGCACCCCATGAGCGACAGGGAATTTGAAATTCTGGAGGCTCTTTATGAGGGTAAAACCAATCAACAAATGGCTGAGCAATTTTTTTTATCGGTTAGCACTATAAAAACCCATGTGTATAGCCTGTATACGAAGCTAGACGTGGGTTCCCGGACCGAAGCCATTGCTTGGATTCGGACTAGGCAGGGGTAAATTCATACTAAAGTATGAGTCAAGGATTTAAAAGTTCAGATAGCTTTGGTGTTCTAAGAAACCCCATACCATGAAATACATGTCTTATCTTCTGAGCTCAAGTTTTGAAAACTGTCTAGAATGCGGTCAATATGTACGCTTACAAGCTAGCTCTTCAGCCTCTGCTTTATGTATAGAATACTACATCAAGGATAAAAAAACCTTGAATTTGAAAATTTGCGATTGCGAAAAGGGTATTGTTTTGGAAGAATATGAGATCAACAGTGGTCACATAGTTTTTCTCAAGAATATGCAGACGGGTTCGTACGAGGTTAAATTAACCTGCGACGAGGGGAATGTTTTATACAATGCTAAATTAATTACCCAAGATTTGCAGATTGCTTAAAACTGAATTATCAGTTTCATCAGCTAGAACTCATTTATTGCTAGATCCTTGCTAAATTCATGAAAATTTCATTCATGAAAAAAGCTTTGATTCTCCTGGTATTGATTGCCTCGATTTCATCCTATGCACAACCTGTGCGGATAGCAGTTGCGGGAATTTCACACGGACACAATTCATGGATTTTGGGAAGAAAAAATGACGATCGTGTGTTATTGGTTGGGATTTATGAATCCAATCGGGATCTAGCAAAAAAGATGATGATAAGGTATAAGCTGGATTCTTCCCTGTTCTACACTGACATCCATGAAATGCTGAACAGCGTAAAACCAGAAGGAGTTTTAGCATTCGGAACAACATTGCAACATCTATCGGTTGTAGAAGCCTGTGCCCCTAAGGGTATTCATGTAATGGTTGAAAAACCATTAGCAACAACGGTATCGGATGCAATGAAAATGGAGGCGCTTTCTAAAAAGCACGGGACCTTGGTGCTGACCAATTATGAAACTTCGTGGTATCCAACAACCGACAAATCATTTTCATTGACTCGAGATACTTCGTTTATGGGAAAGATCAGAAAAGTTGTTGTTCACGATGGTCATGAGGGTCCAAAAGAAATCGGAGTTTCCAAAGAGTTTTTTGATTGGCTTACAGATCCCATCCAGAATGGCGGTGGGGCTTTGATGGATTTTGGCTGCTATGGAGCTAATTTGATGACTCTTTTCATGAACGGCGAAGTGCCGCAGTCTGTTACTGCAGTTACCTCTCAATTTAAGCCTCATATTTATCCGAAGGTGGATGATGAAGCTACTATCGTACTGCAGTATAAAAATGCACAATGTATTATTCAAGCATCTTGGAACTGGCCATTTGCACGAAAAGACATGGCTATTTATGGTGAAACTGGATACATCATCACCAAGGACAATAATTCAATGAAAGCAAAGCCAAGAGTAGGTTCTGAGGTTGAATATCGACTCACTCCTCAAGAAACGAATACGTATACGAGTCCCTTTCTCTATTTTGCTGATGTGATTCGCGGTAAAATCAAGATCCCATCTTTTGGAGCTTATTCAATTGAAAATAATTTATTGGTTGTAAAAATCTTAGAAGCGGCAAGGCAATCTGCAAAAGAAGGCAGATCCATTTCTTTGAACTAAAATATGAAGTCGCTTTTACTTTTACTTTGTATTTGTTGTGTGTGGAAATTGCATGCTCAGGATGTTTCCAGAACGCTGAATTTTCCTAAGCTGGTTGAAAGACCTGCTGTTAAACCCAGTCAGAAAAATATTTGGGTGTATGTAATGGCAGGACAATCCAACATGGCCGGTCGAGGATTGGTGGAGCCAAAAGATACGTTAAGTGATTCCAGAATATTGACAATTGATCGAAATGGACAATTGATCTTGGCCAAAGAGCCATTGAATTTACACGAACCATCCATGGTGGGCTTGGATTGCGGAATGTCATTTGCAAGAACCCTGCTCAAGCATATTCCAAAAGATATTTCCATTCTTGTATTACATACCGCTGTTGGCGGGAGTTCTATTCAAAAATGGATCCATGATTCTATTCATCGTGAAGTTCCATTGCTCACTAATTTTAAGAATCGCATACAACAGGCTAGGCAATATGGTGAGATCAAAGGAATACTTTGGCATCAGGGGGAATCCGATGCCAATGAAAAAGGAATTCCGTTGTACATTCATAATCTTAAATCACTTTTTACTCAATTCAGGTTCATTTGTGAAAATCCAAATCTGCCTATTGTCATGGGAGAGTTGGGTTATTTCTCCAAAACATCTCATGAGTCGTTTATGGCTATCAATGCTTTGATGCATGAATACAAACAAATCGATTCACGCGCTGCTGTTGTTTCCTCAAAGCGACTTGATCACAAAGGAGATTTTCTTCATTTCAATTCTGAAGGACAGCGTGAGTTAGGCGCTCGATATGCCAGGCTATTCTTGAAAAAATTTAAACCTTGATTGATGAATGTGGTTGAAATAAAATTGGTTGAAACCATTGATCAAATCAGAAGAATTAAAAAATTGCAGGAAGAAAACCTTCGCACAGCTATTTCTGAAGATGAAGCTATTGGCCAGGGATTTTTAACTGCTAGCTATACGTTGGAATACCTAATTGAAATGAATCAGGCTGCACCTTCGGTGATTGCATTGGATGGAGAAGAGGTCGTTGGGTATGCGATGGTAACTATACAATCACAACGCAACGGACATGATTTGATTCAGGATTTATTTAACACAATTGATAATACCTATTATAACGATCAACTTTTGAGAAACACAAATTATGTTGTAGTGGGACAATTGTGTGTGGCGAAGTCGCATCGAGGTTTAGGGTTGGTTCAAAAGCTCTATGGGCATTTCAGAGATTGCTATTCAAGTGAATATGAATATTTGGTAACGGATGTGGCACAGGCCAACACGCGTTCGTTGAAGGCACATGCTAAAACTGGCTTTGAGGTTATTGATACGCTCACCTATGGAGGTATTAAATGGGATATTGTTTTATGGGATTGGAGAAAATAGCTAGTCCAGCGATCTATTCAGAAAATGAATAAAGGGTACAAGTACTTTGAAATGATTGATTATTTTTTTCTCGATTCCTGTTTGTGTTATTTCCGAATCGGATAAGGGGGCACTGACTGTAAAACTTTTTAATTTCAGCCATTCGATTCCTGGATGATCGGCTTCGAATCCTTGTGGGGGTCTGGACAAACTGTATTCGGAGTCTAATTCTCTAAACTTCAATTTGAAATCACGTTTATGGATGATCTCTTTGAATTCTTCCAAGCAATAATCGATCTCTGTTCTTATCTTTTTTAAATCCTGTGCTTCGGGCATCCAATAACCACCGGCAACAAAAGATGCACCGGGTTCAATGTGCAAGTAGTACCCAGCGCAGGCGATGTTCTTGCCTCCTTTACTGAAATAGGAGCCAAAATTGGTTTTGTATGGATCTTTATTTTTGCTGAATCGAATATCTCGATTGATTCGGAACATGCATTTTTTAGCTTCTAGGTCTACTAGAGAGGGGTCTATTTTTTTAAGTTCCTTGAGAAGAGATTCTATGAATAAGAAATACTGTGCTCGACAATCTTCGTAGGTCTGGCGATTGGCATCAAACCAGACTTTGTTGTTGTTTTTCTTTAGTGATCTGAGAAATTTAAGGGTTGCGGGACTGACCATGTAGGCAAATGAAATTATTCAAACTCAAGCTCATTGGTATAGTTATCCCAGTCTAAATGGGTTGATCCTGAATCCATTACAGGATCTTTGATTTTTTCTTGAATGAGATGCATGCGAATCGTTTCAAAAATAAACGGATGTTCACATGATTTTGTTCAACGAAACTCCTTTTTTTAGGTCAGTTTCAGGTTGATTGGATCCCAGTGAATGGGCTTTTTTTGTTCAGCACTCAAATTGCATGCAATAGAAGGGGCAGCTGCTCTGAGTCCAAATGTAGCATCTTCAATAATGGGTGATCCTGTTCGAATTCCATTGAAAAATACAGCCAGATGATCTAAACGATCGTCATAGCCTTTTGGAGGTTCAAAGCTTTTTTCTTCACTCATATCATATCCTCCATAATCATTGCCATATTCCGAAGCGTACCATTTTTTGAATTCTTCTTTTTGTTTATTTGAAAAGCTTTCAAAGGAGTCGTAACCTCCGTAACCTGGTGCTGCCTTTCTTTTGAGGGTTCTTACTTTAAATTCATTCCAGCCGATATCAATATATCCATCGGTGCCGATGAGTTTGATGCCGAATCCTCCTTTCCCTTCACCATCGGTTAAATTAACCCGTGTTGAAACCTGGAATGCTTTATGCTTTTCCGTGGATGGATAGTTCATCAATGCATTTACAATATCGTATGCGTCTCTTCCATCTTTCCAGAGTTTTAAGTCGGCCAGACTAAAAATAGTATTGGGACCAATAGAATCTGTAATGACATGAATGCCTGTAAGCAAATGAACAATCAAATCACCAGCTGCCCCTGTACCGTAATCTTTGTAATTTCTCCAACGAAAAAAACGTACAGGGTCAAATGAAACTTTAGGAGCGGATCCTAAAAAGCTGTCGAAGTCGACAGTTTGCGGCGATGCATCTCTGGGAATGGAGTACTGCCAAGCGCCACGTGAATCTGTTCTGTCGCAAAACGCTTGCACAAAAGTTAGTTCTCCTATTGTTCCTGCTTGAAGAATTTTTTTAGCTTCTAAGATGGCAACAGAGCTTGCGCGCTGACTGCCCACTTGGAATACTTTTCCGGTTTCTTTTTGAGTTTGAATTATGGAGTGTCCTTGTTCAATTTTTTGGACCATGGGTTTTTCGCAGTAGACATGTTTGCCTGCTTTCATGGCATCAATGGCTATGCGTTGATGCCAATGGTCTGGAGTGCAAATCAAGACTGCATCTACATCTTTTCTATTCAAGATTTCTCTATAATCTTTTGTTGTGAATAGGTTGTTTCCCCATTTTTCTTTTGCCGCTTCAATTCTACCGGTATAGAGGTCGCATACGGCAGTTAATTTAACACCCGGAATTTTGAGTGCCGTATCGGTATCAAAATGACCTATGATTCCCGCACCAATTAATCCGATTTGAATGGTATCGTTGGATGCAATTTTGATTTTGCTATTGAGTATTGTTGAATTAGAGCCCTCCGAAAATCCATTTGTGTTTCCTGCTAGCGCTATTGCAGAGGCGCCGATCTTTTGAATAAAGCTTCTCCTATTATTTTTCATATTTGAATTTAAATCCAATCAAGGAAATAATTCTATTTAATTTTAAATTCTCGTATGATTTTGATTCGAATGAAATACATGAAATGGAAATGCTTTTTATGGGTATGGGTTGTTTTTTTTTCCTGTAAATCCAATGAAAGCGAATCTGAAGTAAAAAATACACCTCCTGAGGAACTGGTTCAAGCTAAATCTCAATCTCTATCCTGCAGCATGGGATTTATAGGAAATGACAGTGCAGCCTATGTAGCAGGAGGGGGCGGGGATTTTGATTCAACCATTGTTTTTTCAACTACCGAGGTTCAGGTTCCAGTAGGTATGAAACTGATTCCTGGCGGAGAGTTCAGCATGGGCGGAGTAGACCCGGTGCAAATGCAAGATGGAGGTAAAGAATCCATGAACGATGCCCGACCTATTCATCGGGTTCGTGTAGATCCTTTTTTTATGGATGAAACGGAAGTGACCAATGCGCAGTTTGCAGCATTTGTCCAGGCAACCGGTTACGTAACACTTGCAGAAAAAAGACCCAGCAAAGAAGAATTTCCTACCGTACCTGAAGCCGATCTGAAAGCCGGATCAATTGTTTTCAGTCCACCTCCAGCAAAAGTTGCATTGGATGATTACCTGCAATGGTGGAAATATGAGCCTGGAGCCGATTGGAAACATCCTTTGGGCAAGGGTAGTTCCACTGTAGGAAAGGAAAACCATCCCGTCGTTCATATTGCTTGGGAAGATGCTATGGCGTATGCCAGGTGGGCGGGTAAACGGTTGCCTTCAGAAGCCGAATGGGAGTTTGCTGCTCGGGGTGGGCAAGCAGGAGACGTTTATGCCTGGGGGAATACCTTCAAAAAAAATGGAGCTCACATGGCCAATACCTTTCAGGGCTCTTTTCCCAATTACGACAGCGGTGACGATGGATACCGCGGTACAGCGCCTGTAAAACGATACAAGCCCAATGCATTTGGCCTGTATGATATCGCAGGGAATGTATGGGAGTGGTGTAGCGATTGGTATCGGGCTGATTACTATGCACAAGTGCAATCAGCCGGTATTTCGGTTAACCCGAGAGGTCCTGCTGACT
>JBEDAP010000001.1:0-2541 GCA_041177705.1 Bacteroidota bacterium | reverse complement strand
GCCAGTAAGGTCCAGAACAACAAACCAATACCGGGTAACAAAAGATCCATAGTCTATATTTTGAATAGTGATTTACATGTAACTGCATCCTCCGCCCTGTGCTTTGGATGCAGTTGTGTTTTTGTGCTTTATGCTCTTATTTAAGAACAGCCAATAATCCTGCGATTACCGCGAAAAGGGCAACACCCTCAACGAAAGCGGCAGTCAGGATCATGTTCGCACGAATGTCATTTGAAGCCTCTGGCTGGCGGGCAATGGCCTCAACGGCACCTTTACCGATTTGACCAATACCAATACCAGCACCGATGGCTGCAAGTCCAGCACCAATAGCACCACCCATATGGGAGAAACCTGTCTGAACCTCGAGCATGATTGTCATGAAATCCATGATTCTTGTTTTTAAAAAATGAAAAATAAAAAATCAGTGGTGGCTATCATGATCACCTTCAGCAGCCTGTCCAATGAATACGGCAGTCAGGTTGGTAAAAATGAAGGCTTGTATGAAAGCAACCAATATTTCGATCAGATAAATGAAAACAGCAAACAAAACAGATAGCGGTGAAAATCCCCATCCGGCCACTGAACTCATGGATCCGAAAATAAAAATCAACGTAATAAAGCTTAAAATGATGATATGCCCTGCAACCATGTTGGCAAACAAACGGACAATCAATGCAAAAGGCTTAGTAAATACACCCAACAATTCAACAGGGAGCATGATTAATATTCTAACAACCATTGGAACTCCTGGATACCAAAATATATGTGCCCAAAAATGTTTGTTGGAGCTGAATAAGATGACAAAAAAAGAAATGACCCCCAACACAATGGTAAATGCAATATTACCTGTTACATTGGCTGAACCAGGTAGCAACCCAAAAATGTTATTGATAAGAATGAAAAAGAAAACGGTTAATAGATAGGGCAAATATTTTGCATACTTACCAGATAGATTGGGCTTTGCAACTTCATCTCTTACAAATGTAATAACCGGCTCAATAGCATTTTGCCAACCCGAGGGCGCTGTTTTAACTCCTTCACCTTTTTTGTATTTTTTTGCTATGCCGAGTAGAAGAATAACAAGAATGAGCAAGGCAATAAACATTTGAACCACGTTTTTGGTCAACGACAAATCATAAACATGTTCACTAGGATCTTCAGCATGTATTTTTCCATGCTCCAGTTTGTACCCTTCGTATGCTTCATGACCATGGTGAAAACGGGATGAGGAAAAGACAGAAAAACCTTTTTTGCTGGAGTAGAGAATTACCGGCAACGGAATGGTAGCATGGAACTCTGATCCATTTGCTTTTTTAACGGTAAAAAAATGAAATTCATGAGAATCTTGAATGTGCTCCATGATGACTTCAGCAGGATCCAATTTAGATTCACCAGCTTCCTCATTTGCAAATGCCGATAAGGAAAGAAGAGTGAAAAGAAATCCGAAACCCGCTCCCAATAAAGATTTGAGCCCTATCATTCTCATGTTTTTCTCAAATTTTTCGCAAAGATAACACCTCGGATACTAAAAACCTTACCGATGTCTTAAAAAACCTCAGGATTCTTAGAATGGGATTGCAACTCAATAAGACGGGCATATCTACCCCCTGTATTGATAAGCTCTTGGTGGGTTCCTTTTTCAACGATTCTCCCCTTCTCAAGGAGTAAAATCTGGTCTGCTTTTTGAACCGTTGAAAGCCGATGTGCAATCACTATGGAAGTGCGGCCAGATGTAAGAATTTCAATTGCGTTTTGTATAAGCTGTTCAGACTCAGAATCTACCGAAGAAGTGGCTTCATCGAGTATAAGTATGGCCGGATCATAAAGTAAAGCCCGGATAAATGAAAGCAGTTGCCTTTGCCCCATGGAAAGAGTAGCCCCTCGTTCCATCACTTGGTAGGAATAACCTCCGGGAAGTTTCATTATAAAATCATGAATTCCAATGAGTTGAGCTGCATGTTCTACACGGTCCATTCCAATCTCAGGATTTCTAAGTGTTAGGTTGTCAAAAATCGACCCAGAGAATAGATACACATCTTGAAGCACAACGGCAATTCCATTTCTGAGGCTGCTAAGCGTAAACTCTTCTATGGGTCTACCGTCAATACGAATGCTGCCGCTTTGGTGTTGGTAAAGGCGATTGATCAAACTGATTATGGAGGATTTTCCGCTTCCGGTTGGACCCACAATAGCCAGTGTTTTACCCTTTTTTACCTGAAAACTAATTTCTTTCAAAACCGGAACGCCTTCAAGGTATGAAAACGACACCCGCTCAAATTCAATTTCACCTTGAATACGATGATCCTTGGCAATTGGAGAATTTTCGAGTACATCCGGATTGTCGAGTAAAACCATAACACGCTCTCCAGCTACCATACCCATTTGCAAAACATTGAATTTATCAGCAATTACGCGCAAGGGACGAAAAAGCATATTGAGCAGCAGGATGAATGAAACAATTTTACCACTGGTTTGCAACGCCAGTATAGCATCCATTTGAAACGCACTGGTTGCTGCATACCAAACCAGGATGCCCAAAGA